>CAZBOB010000304.1:0-2886 GCA_964492995.1 uncultured Desulfobacteraceae bacterium
CAGATAATGGCCTTTCCAAAAAATCCGTAGCCGACTGTCTGCAAACACGTCCCATGGATTATGGTCATAGGTTGGTAAAAATTAGCGGGAAACTGTCATCTGAGAAAAGGCATGAAATAGACCAGGCATTAAAAATAGTTTTTGAGCTTGATCTATAATTATAACCGGCAGATTTTGAGGAGAAACCGTCAGCAGGTTATATCACATTTCTCGATATCCACACAATTTTTCCGATAATACGAAAGCCGTCCATCTCATTCCGGCTCAGATAAACAGGTTCATAATCTTTATTGTCGCTTCTGAGAACCAGTTTACCGGGATGCTTCTCTATTCGTTTTACCATAATTGTATCGTCAATCCCCACGGCATATATTGATCCTGCCAGTATATCTTTTTGGGATGTATCAATCATGACCGTATCTCCATGTTTTAGTTCGGGTTCCATGCTGGTTCCATAAATGTCGACAAGAATCATATGTGAAGGTGACCCTTTACGATTGAGCCAGTCTGCCCTGAACATCCAGTAATCACTTATATTTTCATCAACTTCAAAAGATCCGTCACCGGCGCAGAGTCTTGCTTTTACATGGGGAGCGCTCCTATATTCCGGAACAACCATGCTTCCATCCCTTTCCACGATAAACATCTTCCCCTTGCCGGTCTCAATCCAGTCCGGGTTTATGCCGTATTTCCGGTATAGGTCCAGGATCCACTTGTCAGGAACCGTTCCCTTGTTTTTGGCCTGGGTAATCCCGGCCCTGTTGATTCCAAGGAGAATTGCAAGCCTGTTCTGAGATGATATTTTAAGCGCTTCAAAAACACGCCGGATAAAAATGTCAAATTTCACGACTCTTTTCCTTTATCTGGGATCACCACTATAGAATTGCATGTTTGTTTTTATAAACATATAAAATATTTTCCCAATTTTGTTTACGATCAATTACGGCAGAAGCATTAAGATGCAAAATGGACAAAGGTGCGTGTCAGCCGATTCAGTTTAAAATATCGGCCGGGCTGATAACAGCCTTGCCGCCCTTATTTAATACATGCGTATAAATCATTGTAGTTCTTAAATCTTTGTGCCCTAAAAGCTCCTGCACAGTGCGGATATCGTATCCCGCTTCCAGCAAATGAGTAGCAAATGAGTGCCTCAAGCTATGGCAACTTCCCGGTTTGCTGACCTTTGCTGCCTTTACAGCTTTTTTAACAGCCCGCTGGATGGACTTTTCATCAATGTGATGTTTACGTATTTTCCCGGAACGGGGATCTAAGGAACGTTTTCTGGCAGGAAATACATACTGCCAGCCCCATTCTTTATTTGCGTTTGGATATTTTCTTTCAAGTGCATAGGGCATGTAAACTTCGCCAAATCCTTCTTCTAAATCCCGGTCATGGATTATTTTCACCTTATCAATGTGCTTGCGCAGTAAATCTTCAATCACATTAGGGAGCATTGTTATCCTGTCTTTGCGGCCTTTGCCGTCTCGAACAACAATTTGCCGATAGTCAAAATCAACATCTTTTATTCTTAAACGGACACATTCCATAAGACGGAGCCCGGCCCCATACAAAATATTGGCCATAATCCAATGAATCCCTTCCAGTCTCGACATAACTGCAACGACTTCGTTTTTGGAAAAAACAACAGGCAGTTTCTCCGGTTTTTTTGCCCTTTTAACATTTTTAAGCCAGGGCAGTTCGATTCCCAATACGTCTTTGTATAAAAATAAAATTGCACTCAGAGCCTGATTCTGGGTGCTGGCAGCAACATCCATTTTGACAGCAAGGTGAGACAAAAACTGCTCAACTTCAAGTGAGCCCATATCTTTTGGATGTTTTTTATTGTGAAAAAGAATAAATCTTTTGTTCCAATCGACATAGGCTTTCTCTGTTCGAATGCTATAATTATATCTCCGGATTTTATGCCTCAACTGATCTAATATTTTTGGTTTCGATTTCATCGCTTCTCATCCATCGCTTTGCAAGGAGTTTAATGGTCATTGAGATGGGTTTATCAAACAAATGTTTATTTTTATTAACAACCCTAATGATATTTGTCAACATAAATAAACAATATTTTGCTAAAACCTAAAATCTACAATTGTCGATTTGGCCGCATTTTCAAGGCGCAGGGTGTGCTGCCGTAGTAAACTACTGCAAACGCCCTGCAACACAGAAAATGCGACCAAAGGGGCAAACCCGAAGGGTATAAATTTGAAAATTTTTATTATTTTCGTACGCAGCAATATGATGCACCGGAAAGACAAATAGTCGAACGCTAACTATATAGTATAATTATGTTTAATTGATCCTTTCAAAATTTGTATGCAGGTTTTAGGTAAAATATTATACAGCATTTGGTGCCGCTATTTCTTTTATTGACAATGATTGTATCATCGCATATATAAAATTAAAGTAAATTAAAGGTTTATACCCATTTTCTGCCTATTTTTCTAAAATTTGGCAGTTGTATCAATAAAAAACCTATTTTCCCAATAAGCTGTTGCAATTCTACACAGTATACCCGAGGGGTGACACAGTTGTTATTATACACCACTTAATAAATTGACCATTTAATTAAATCAGCAACTTACGATTATTTTTTAGAGTGTTATCCACCAAATTTGGTGTATTTGTCTCAATGGTTATATATTTAATCACCGATTTTTGTTTTCACCTTTTCTTCAGGTTAGATTTGGTGTATTTCAAACATATTTTTAGCGTATTATACACCAAATTATATCAAAATTATTAATAAAAATATGCCAAACTTGTCTAAAAATGGTGTAATTACTATTTGGCATTATGGACAAATTTGGTGTCTACATCTTGTTCGCGCCGCCTGCGGCGGCGCGAACGGGCGCGAGATGAGCTATTGAGTTATTC
>CAZBOB010000305.1:0-2861 GCA_964492995.1 uncultured Desulfobacteraceae bacterium
ACTTACGAAAAGCAATTAGTAGAAGAATATATTGAAAAAGTAAAAGATCTTTTGAATAGTTTCCGAGACGAATTTGTGCATCCGATACTCAGAAACGAATTAAATAATTCAGTTTATTCGGGGTTTGTTTCCGCAATAGAGGACTTAAAGGCTGATCTATATCCAAAGGTTGCTACAGCAACTGGTTTTGAAAGAAAATTAGTCGATCAGAAAGAACTAACCAGTTTTGTTGATTCTGAATCATTAGAGGAACGAATGGCTGATTTCAAAGCCACTTTAGGGGATAAAGGCGACAGATATTTATCGTCAGATACTGGTGAGGATTTCCTCAACAATCTTGATAAGATTTATGAGCAAAAAAGAAGTATATCAATGTCCTATGAAAGCGCATGTTCAACATGTGCAAAAACATCTTATTCCTTTTTCATATTATCAACTTTTTTATTTATTGGGATTCTCCGCGTTATTGGTGAATGGCCAAAATTTTTGTTTATCTTTTGGATTATTGTGACAGTTCAAGCATTTATTTTTGGTATCTATTCATTTTGCAGATTAGAATACTACCGCCGCAAACTTATTAAATCGTGGAAAGAACTTCAGCTTTATGGAAAAATGTAGACCAAGGCTTCTTGAAAAAGAAGTAAATGCATTAATTGCCGATTCATATAGAAAGAAAGGATATTTCGTTCTTCAGGAATTAAGGCTCCATCCATGTGAAATGGATTTGGTCATTCTTGATAAAAATTCATTAACGATATCAATCTTTGAAATTAAAAGATACAACTGGAATTATCTTTTAAAACAAACCATGCGTACAAGGCTTTATTCTCATTATTCAGTCGCAGTAATGCCTTCAACTATGAGAAAAAATGTCCCGTTAAAAGAGTTTGAGAAACGTGGAATCGGCGTGGCGTTCTATGATGATTCCTATAGTAAATTTGACTTTCAATTGGCATGCAAACCGATGAAAAGCCCTAAAATAAACAGAGGCTTAAAGCAATTAATTTATCGAAGTTTTTTTAACCAATTTGGGGAGGCTTTGTATGCTTGATGCAAGTGACGGTCCTTTAACTTTTTTGAGATATGGACTGGCAAGGAAAAAGAAATTCCTAAAAGATGTTAGAGATTCATACGATGGTCTAACACTACCTGCAAATATTCTACTATATCAATATAAGAGTACACCTTCTGTAGTTACAATGTGCCAAAAGCCCTTCATTGTTGATCCTATGTCATATTTATTCGGTCAACCGTATGAGGAATTTAAAAAAAGAGTAAAAGCTGGCCCAGCTTTCAAACCATCTTTTAAGAAATTAATGGAAGGACATGGATTAGCAAGTGATAATTTTTTACAGTATGAGTATACTCGTCTGATGAAATTTTTAAAACAAGATATAAATAATATAAAAATATTTTCAAATAATGCAATTGCATTTCAGAAAAATTTAGTCTGGGACACATTACACAGCGTTCAAGATCTTATGACGGCTGAACAAGTAAGCCTTTTATCTGATGCTTTATGCCGCCCCAAAATTATTATCCCCCCTTACTTTCTTTATACTTTTGATACTAACGGTAATCCGTCAATTACGAGCCAATTAAACCAGCAAATACTTAACCACTGTTGGGAAAATATGCGCGCTGAAGGGGACTTGTTTCCAATGGTATTTTTAAGCAAGGATTGCCTCACAAACGATTTTTATAAACTCGCAGCAGATATTGTATTAGCACATGAATTCCCAGGTTATTGTGTTTGGATAGACAGCTTCGATGAACGATATGTTGAAAGACCTCAGATTATTAGCTTAATAAAGCTAATAAAAAGTCTCTCTTCAAGAGGCCAACAGGTTATCGTTATGTATGGCGGTTTTTTTACCCTCCTCTTGTATTATTTTGGAGTAAGTTGTGTTTCACACGGTTTAGCCTACGGTGAATCAAGATCTATCGGAGCAACAGCACAAGTGGGTACAGGGCCAGCACCTGTACGCTATTATATTTATGAGCTACATAGATTTTTCACTCTTGACGATGCGCTGAAAATTCTACGTGAGCGAACAGACCTTGTTTGCGAATGCCCTGTCTGTAGGCGCGTTTTACAGGGAGACCCTGAAAACGTAACAATGTACCAGAATGAAGAGACTCTTGCTGAGATGCACTTCCTATACAATCGATATCAAGAAAGAAGCCTAATATCTTCCAACAATTTGCAAAATTCAATTGAACATTTAAACTGGATAATAGATATTAATGAAGATATTAATTCAATTACAAAAGAATATAAATCCGGATTGAGCACTTGGGAAAAATCTATAGTGGATACAGAGTATATTCAAGATTGGAAAGTAGCAATTGAAAGTGCTTCGTAAAACTCATCAAGATATTTAGTTTCAAATCTCGTGCCCATTTATCAGATATCACATATACTCAATATTCCCAACCGCTATAATTAAAGCATAGTAACCCAGACTGGCGCATACATATTTCGCAGTTTAATAAACTTGTCCTTTTTTTGTACTCAATTCTATTCCATCCACATTAACAACCCATTTCCGTTAATATCAATTAACGATCTGTTTATATTAATTTTTATCTGTCCAAATCAATTCGAACGAAAACATCCAAAAAGACCGGTTTTTACACCCAACAAAATTATTTATAACCAATAAAAACAGATATTTAATAGGCATTAACCTTATGAACTCAAAATCCCGCGGGCTTTATGCCCATGAGAGTTCGATTCTCTCCTCCGGCACCAGCCGAAAAGCCAACTGTTTCAGTTGATTGTCAAGCGACAATTATTTTTGAAGTCAGGCGACAATTATTTTTGAAGTTCCCAAGCTCCTCGAAGACAGGTTCATTTT
>CAZBOB010000306.1:0-2828 GCA_964492995.1 uncultured Desulfobacteraceae bacterium
AATAGCCATTCGGGCCGTCTTTACCCGAACAAGTGCCTAAAGTGAACTAAAGCCTGCCCTGTTTCGACCGGACGTACATTTTTACCAAAAATGTGCGGTTTGCGATGCTTGTGATAGTTTGAAACTGCACTAAGAATCCAGGTCTGGGCCAGGGTTTGAAATGCCTATATGGAAGTAGACTATTTTATTAAGTCCTTGACACTGGCCGCATCTATCTTGATGCCAGGCCCCATGGTGGTTGAAATGGCGATACCTTTCAGATAAGTTCCCTTACTGGAAGCCGGTTTGAGACGAACGATAGTTTCTAAAAAGGCGGCTGCATTTTCCACAATCTTCTCTACTCCGAAAGAAACTTTGCCCATTGGAACGTGGACAATTCCGGCTTTCTCAACCTTAAAATCAATTTTCCCTGCTTTTAGCTCTTGGACCGCTCTCGCTATATCAAAAGTTACCGTTCCGGTTTTTGCATTGGGCATGAGCCCTCTGGGACCGAGAAGCTTTCCAATCTTTCCAACAGAACCCATCATGTCGGGAGTAGCAACAGCTTTGTCAAATCCAAACCACCCTTTTTTAATTTTTTCTATTAATTCGTCATTCCCGGAAAAATCCGCACCGGCGTCCAAGGCCTCTTTTTCTTTTTCCCCTTTAGCAAATACCAGGACTATTATTTCCCTGCCAAGGCCATTGGGCAAAACGACTGTCCCTCGAACCATCTGATCGGCATGCCTTGGATCTACACCAAGACGGACGGCAACATCAACAGTCTCATCAAACTTAGCATAAGATGAATCGATTGCTAATTTGACAGCATCGCTGAAAATATGCTTTGCTCCAGCATCTACTTTTTTACTTGATTTTAAATATTTTTTACCCCGCTTCGGCATGTTTTTTGTTTACTCCTTGTGTACATGTTTAGCATTTAGGGTTAAGATTTACTCACAGCACGTAACATCTTTCTTCAGACAACTTCAATCCCCATACTTCTGGCCGTTCCGGCGATAATATTACAGGCGGCATTCAAATCATTTGCATTTAAGTCAACCATTTTTTGCTTGGCAATCTCTTCAACCTGCTTTTGAGTGACGCTTCCGACTCTCTCACGTTTTGGATCACCGGCGCCTTTTGCTATTTTAGCCGCTTTTTTCAAAAGCACGGATGCAGGGGGTGTTTTGGTTATAAAAGTAAATGATCTGTCCTGATAAACAGTAATAACTACGGGTATGATCATACCTTCATCATTTGCGGTCCGGGAATTAAAAGCCTTGCAAAAGTCCATTATATTGACGCCGTGCTGCCCAAGTGCAGGACCAATCGGGGGAGACGGATTGGCTTGACCGGCGGTTACCTGCAATTTTATCTGTGCCATAATCTTTTTTGCCATTTTTTAACATTACTCCTGTAATTTTGCTGATGAATTCGACTTTTTACGAATTTATCACAACTTTGTAACCTGTACGAATTCCAGTTCCACCGGTGTTGAACGGCCAAATATGCTCACCAGAACCCTTATCTTACCCTTTTCCGGATTAACTTCGTCCACTGTGCCGTTAAAATTTTTAAAAGGCCCGTCTATGACACGGATCTCGTCTCCGATCTCGAAAAAATATTTCGGCTGTGGCTTGAGCTTGCCGGCCTCCATTCGATTCAAGATCCGTTCGGCCTCTTCATCTGAAATGGGCGTGGGCTTTTCCCGACCACCCAAAAATCCGGTCACCTTGGCTGTGTTATTCACAATATGCCAGGTTTCATCATCAAGTTCCATTCTGACTAATATATATCCCGGATAGAATTTTCGGGATGATGTTTTTCTTTTACCTTTTACAAGCTCCACAATCTCTTCGGTGGGAACCAGTATCTCACCAAATTTCTCGGTTTGAGAAAAGGATGCCACTCGCTCTTCCAGGGCAGCTTTGACCTTGCTTTCAAACCCCGAATAAACATGGACGATATACCATTTAAGAGCCACTTTTCTCTTCTCCTCAATTTAGTGAAGAACCACACGAATCAGGCTTGACAAACCGATATCGGCCACTCCAAGAAAGCATGCTATTATCATCGTTAAGATAATGACAACAACGGTAGAGCTCAACGTCTGCTTGCGTGTGGGCCAGACAACCTTTTTTAGCTCCACCTTTACTTCTCTCAGAAATTGAACTCCCTTGTTTATATAACTTTTAACCTTCCCAGGCTCGGTCTGGGTTTTGGTTAACGCTTTGGTCTTTGATGAAGAGGGCCTTCTTTTGATTTCCCCGGCAGGACCTGTAAACAGCGTGGTCTTTTTAACGGCGACATCATTTTTTGACCGGGGTGATGTGGTCCCGGCGGCACTTTGTTTTTTCTTTTTCTTGGCGCTTGAAGTTTTTTTCCTTTGTAACCGTGCCATTATGCACCCAAAATCGCAAAATTCAAAGCTGAAAATGTCAGGAAAGTCTCATGGGGTTTCATGTCATTCAAGCTTTGAGCTTTTTATTCAAAATGATTTGGCAGGCCAGGAGGGATTCGAACCCCCAACACCCGGATTTGGAGTCCGACGCTCTACCGTTAGAGCTACTGGCCTGCATAATACCTTAATAATACGTTTATTTGGTCTCTTTATGTAGAGTGTGCGTCCTGCAGAATCGACAATATTTGCTGAATTCCAACTTGTTTGGTGTTGTCCGTTTATTTTTTGTAGTCGTGTAGTTTCTTCTTTTGCACTCACTGCACGCAAGGGTAACAATTATTCTCACCAGAAAACTCCTTCAACTATTACTCTAAGATTTCGCTAACAACACCTGCGCCGACCGTCCGTCCGCCTTCCCTGATGGCAAACCTCAATTCTTTTTCCA
>CAZBOB010000307.1:0-2804 GCA_964492995.1 uncultured Desulfobacteraceae bacterium
TTTTTTCAACCGCAACGGGAAGCGGTACACTGGAATTACGGCAAAATAAAACCTGTGCTGAGGATATCGGACGTTCGTGCAGAGCGTGCATTAGCTAAGCATGTTCTGCAGGAAGCAGGAATGGGGGTCGGGCCATATCATCTTATTGATATTACAACTAAAACGTTTAAATTTTGCCTCAAATATGCTTAAAACTTACATTTCGCACTTAGGGGAATAAGTCGCTCCATTTGAAAATATTGTTATTTGTATGAAAAATATTCAAGCCGGTCGGGAAGCTTAAGAATTTTGCTTATAACTTCAAGAGGTGTTTCCTCACCATTCGTCAATAATTCCAAAATATTCTCAATTTTATCGACATCATAGACGATGTTGTGGAAGATGATATCGAGGATGATGTTGATAAGATGTGGTAAATTGGAATTTAAATTGTTGATACTTCAGGCAAGGTAACAAGGAAAATGAAATACAAAATAGGACAGTCTGTAAAGGTTAAACAAGGCGTTCAGTGCCCGGATGATCCAGATTTTGATCTGAGTGAATGGCAAGGAAGAGTAATCGAAATAATTGAAGAAAACAATGAAGAACCTACAGTTGGTGTTGAATGGGATAGTATCACTCTTAACAATATGCCGAAAGTTTATATTAAAAAAAGTGAACGGGAAAATTTAGATTGGTCGGTGATTTATTTGTACACTTATGAAGTTGAACCTACACAACCAAGGGATTCGGAGCTTGACGTCAATAAAATTCGAGATGAACTCGGAAAGCGTTTTGGATGGATCAGTATGGGCGAGGAGGGTGAACTCATTCAATCTGTTGTTAATTCAGCGGAAAGTTTTGATGAGTTGGATGTACTCGAAGCTTGGAAGAACCATTTAGAGAAAAATCTTCAGTTTCCTTTTGAAACGTTTGTTAATGAATATCAGTCAAAAGGCCCACTGAACCAAGGAGATCTACTGAAAGTCTTTGGTATTGAGCTAACTGATGATCTATATGGTGTGATAGTAGCTTGTAGGCAGGGTCGAAAGAGATATGATTTTCCATTAGTAGATCTAAAAGTAATTGAAGAGAACTCTGAAAATGCAAAACAGGTTCAAGCTTATTGTACGTGGTTTTCTAATCGCTAATGAAATCTTGATTATCTTTTATTTTTAAAAAAGGATTATATCGCTTACAATAATGAATGCCCAAATTCCCCAAACCCTTGAATCCTTAAAAAAATCCACGTTCAGATCAAAATTCAAACTGACCAAAAAAGACCTACAGTATATTAATAATAAAGGTGTCGATACAATCAGACACCACGCTCATGGTTTCATTTCCACAAGAATTGCGCCCCAGTATCCAAAAAATGATGGTAAGCAGACCCCAATGATAGGGCACCCGGTATTTATCACTCAGCATGCCACTGCAACTTGTTGCCGGAGTTGTATTCAAAAATGGCATGATATAAAAAAGAGTAGTAACATCTCAATAACTTATGGATTAGGGTGAATATGATTAGTTTATACAACGGAACTTATTGAGAAGTTACCTCTTTTCATTGAGTTATAATGCAAACTATTTTTTAATACATCATCTTTCAAGAAAATGATAATGCATTTTAACATCCTAAAATGCGGCCGGGAAAAATAACTTGCAATTGTTTTTATTACAAGCCATGTAAAATGTTTTGATCACGCGTAGCGCACGCGCTTGCGCCGCGTGTTGGAATTTGTAATTTTGATATGGTTTGGTGTTTGAATATGGTGATTTGTGATTTTAGTGCCGTATCCGGGAAAGCAAATGGCTTCTATCTGAATCAGTTAGAGTTGACTTTGACGAATTTCTGAGGGAAAAATCATTCTTTTTTCGCACATGCTTTGCATTTCGTGTTTAATCGAGCACTTTGGAGAATATCTTACCCTCTTTAATGTTCCGAAAGAAGAGTAAAAGTTTTTCCGGCATCTTCTTGTGCGACTTTTGTCCCAAAAAAGTCTCATAAGAAAATTCTTATGGTACTTTTGAACAACAAAAGGTTAACAAAATATCTTGAACCTTCCCGTCAACATAAACGACCTTCTCACCGCCCGCACGGTTGAGTGGGAACGGCTGGAATTCAAGGCCGGTTGGAACCCCGAAGTCACCCCGGAAGTCAAGCGGCTTCTGAATGTTATGACTGGCGATTACTCCCGCAAGGAACTTCAGGAAACACTGGAGCTAAAAGATGCGGAACATTTCCGTAAAGCTTACCTCTTGCCGGCGATAAACGCTGGCCTAGTGGAAATGACACTGCCGGACAAACCGAAAAGTCGGCTTCAGAAGTACCGACTTACGGAAACAGGGCTGGCGTTGCAGAAATTGATGGCGGGAGCAATTCGGGAAAAAACATAGGAAACGCCTATGGAAGAACAAACTCCATTTGGAAAACCTGATTACGAGCTGCCGAGCTATTTGGAAAAGGTTCAATCGCAGCTTCCGGCACTGCATTTGTTGATGCAAATGGGCTGGCAATTCAAAGGCTTTCTATTCACTTCTGACTCGTTTCCAACCGGATTGGCGCAAGCGAAAAGAAGTGCTGGACCGCTTTAGGCTTTCTTAATGTTTCTTATAAGGAGATTTTCGCTGTAAAAGTAAGTTTTACGTCAAATAGTGCCAAACATTTAAAGGCCGGGATAAAACCTGGCCTTTTTTATTGGAAAATAGTATGTTGATTTTTTTTTAAACCGCAACGGGAAGCGGTATACTGGAATTATGACAAAATAATACCTGAATTTTGCACGAGTCGGAGGCTTTCATATGCAAGTTGAGATTAGCGAAAT
>CAZBOB010000308.1:0-2787 GCA_964492995.1 uncultured Desulfobacteraceae bacterium
ATAATTTACATTAATTCTAAAAATATTTTTTCAAAGAGCGAAATGTAAGTTTTAAGGCCATATTTGAAGCAAAATTTAAACGTTTTAACTGTAATATCAATAAGATGATATGGCCCGACCCCCATTCGATAAATCTTTTTCAAACTCATCGATCGTCTGCCCATCTATGCCAGCGGCACCCCGATTAACCTTCACCCGTTTGTACGCTTCCCAAACCTCTCGCTTAGCAATCGAAAACGGCTTTGTTTTACCCAAAAGATTCCTCCCAGTTCTGGTTGATCCATCGAATAAAACCAGACGATGCAGCCCCTTCGCTCCAGTTCCATTACAGAACTTTCATCACTACTACAAGCTGCTCCGCCCCCGTGCCCTGCATCGGTACTCTCACTCTCGTGGGTCCTCCACTTGAGCTTCTCCCTTTACATCAGGACGACAGGTTCCCACGTTCCCCACAGGAGCCTTAATCAGAGTCACGCCACCTTTATGCCGGACGCCACCCAGGCAGTAAGCAGGTTTCCCCTGGGCTTATCCTGGCGTACAGATAGCCACCAGTTTTGACGTCATCCTTAATTTTCGACACCTCATCAGTGGTTCGCTTACGCTCGTCTCTCTGATCCACAACTGACATACTTCTTGGCATGCCTTTTCCTCAACGCTCACCACAATGGCTCTTTACCAATGCAGCTTGAGGTGTTTTGGAGCCTGCTCCTGCAAGCCGACTCCGAGGTACCAACATACCCTCATCTCCTGTGCAGTTACGCACACTCTATATTTAAAGTGCGCTCGTGGCGCACTATCTGCAATAAATGACAGGTTTTTGAAGGCTTAAAATTCGTGTGATATCGTTTTTCAAAAAGGGCAAATCCGTTTTCGGGGTTTGCCTTTTTTGATTCAGAGACTTTCCTAAATTGATCAACGAGCAATGGCGATACCGATACATAAAGGCTAAGTCCTTCTTCGATATTTTTTGATTTCCAGTTGATTAAGTTACCCCCATCTTTCCGGAACGTCACTCATTGTTATGTTTTTAATTTTATTTAATTTTTTGATAAAGAAAATTGACAGTGTCACAATGTGGCATTACTATCAATAATAAGGCTACAATGTAGGCTTATTATTGTTTTAATAAATCACCAATTGGTGGGGATATGAGGCTACAAACGTCTCACTTCTACTAAAATAAAAGGAGGTGATTGTATGAGCGATCATATAAAATCAGAAAATACCGATACTAGGGATCGAAATGCCTCTGAATCCTGTTGTTATATAATCGATCCTTGTTGCTGCCGCGTAGTTGATCCCTGCGGTTGTTACGTTGATCCTTGTTGTTATGTCGATCTTTGCTGTCGTTAAATATAAATAGTATTCAAGGGGATCGGGAATAAATCCTGGTCCCTTTTTTGTAATTTTAGAGATTCACATTTGCTTTTACAAAGTGGTTTATCTGAAGCCCTCGGCAGCTTCATATACTCGGAAGGTGTAAATTCTGTCATAGGCCGGTCCGGTCCGCCGGAGGCAGAACAGAAAAAGGGACTAAAGTTCATTGCAAAAAGAATAAGAAAGGAGGCCGTATGAAACGTTTTGAATATGAGATTACCCAGCATTTGGCCGATACCTTTGACAAGATCGTCTATTTTTGTTCTAAGTCCGGCCAATGCAGTATTGATGAAGTCTCGAAATATCAGACAAAAATTTTGACTAATATTCTGAACAACCGTGGAAAGGAGGGCTGGGAGCTTGTCCAAGTTTCTTTCGGCAAAGATGGCATTATGGCCTATTGGAAACGTAGAATTAAAGACAAGGAGAAATAGCCTCCTGGAAAGAAGTGAAGAGTCAAGTCCATAAGGAAAAAAGAATTGCAAAAATAATATTCTGGTGTTTTACGCCTTTTTTCTTCATAGCATTTATGCGTTTCTTTTTTATGATTTTCAATTTCATATATGGGACGATTCTACGCCTTATAATTGGGAAAAAATATGGTGATATAATCACAGTAATTGCTATCATAACTGCATTGTTTTTCACAGTCGCTGTTTGCTCAATGTTGTGGAAGCAATATAAAAAGCATATCTTGGAAAGTTGATTGTGTTTGAAATATTTAATTCCGATTGATTTTATCGATTGTGGTCATTATTATCTTATTAAAAATTCATCATATTCGTTTTTGGGCTGGTTGATATTAGTGTTTAGATGAAGACATAAGTCGAAACTAATTCAAGTACTAAGAAAGGTTAGTTATGCCATTTGTTAAGATGCCCGGTTTAAGGGGAAAAGTTTATGTTCCCGAAAACCAGCAGGGAAGTCCCCAAAAACATCCGTGCAAGGATTGCTATTTTTGCCAGATGTGCAATGACGATAGGTGCAGATTGTGTCTTAGCCCAAAAAACCGCAAATGCCAGAAACCTTCTGAGAAATAAACGCCTTCTTTAAAAACAGTAAGATACAGACCTTTAAAACTCATAAAGCCAATTATCATTTTGTTGCGTACAACGATACGAATTATTGAATGATGCGATGTTGTGCTTTCTGCAATTGAATGCAACAATCTAAATTTGTTTGATGTCAAAACAGTATCTTAGCAACCATTTTATTTTTCACGCCAACAGGATAATCGCCGCACGACACAATATATAGCATCATCACCGATTCTAAATTTTTCAGCGGTGATATCGTTTTTTCAATAAGGGGCAAATCCTTTTTCGGGGGTTTGTCCTTTTTGACTTTTTTGTGGACTTATGCGATATATGTAATCGGAGTTGATCAACCTTGGGTTGCTGTTCTGGCAAG
>CAZBOB010000309.1:0-2781 GCA_964492995.1 uncultured Desulfobacteraceae bacterium
ATCATGCTCCATCATTAAACACCCATTAATAAAAGGCAAATTGCGCTAACTGCGGGGTTTGTTGGTTAGTTGCGGAAGTAATTTCGAAAGCATAGGAATACCAGGATGAAAAATTGTTGGGCCGCTGTTCTTGGGAATTGTAGCGAGGCCATATCTAAAGAACATCTGGTTTCTAAATCCCTGTTCAAAGACACTGTGCTTAGTGTACAAGGGTTACCATGGTGTGAAGACAAACCAAAAAAAATCGGAATAGCCTCACTGACATCTAAGGTTCTATGTGTTAAGCATAACAATGCGCTTTCGGAGGTCGATGCTGCCGGAGCTCATGCTTTCGATGTTCTGCGCGAAATGCGAAGACTTTCTAACGTTAGAAGAAAACTACAGCCAAAACGGTGGAATGTTGTCAGGTTTACAATTAACGGGGACTTACTCGAAAGATGGTTCTTGAAGACGATGATAAATATCACCTATAGCGGAGCATATTCCAGCGGCCTGCCGAGTCAATATATTGGAAAACCAACAAAGGAGTTAGTGCAAATAGCCTTTGGACACCAGAGATTTCAAGGAAAGTCAGGATTGTACGCAGCAGCCTTTGTGGGGCAATTGCTGTATTCGAGTGACACGGTTGAGTTCACCCCGTTGCTCAAGCATGAGCGACACATTATGGGGGCGTTTTTCTCCTTCCGAGGATTTAGATTCTTGCTCTCCCTGATTCCAGAAGCAGCTCCTAAAACGCTTAAGGGCGTAAGAGGCTTGTCCGAGGACTGGGCTAATTCTCGCTTGCTTTATCATCCAGAGAAAATAAATCATAAGATAGGTAAGCATCTATCACATGTTGTACGTTTCAGTTGGTACTAATGTGTGTTCAAAAAAACAGGGCTGCTCTTGGCATTGAACAAATTTGATTGCCTAACTGTCGCTGATCGTGCCAAGGTAAACCCGAAACCTTGAGATTCCACGTAAATCGGGATGAAATTGGTTATTGTTACCCAGTGGGTGATCGCGTACCGTGAGAGTCCCACCTGGCCAAAGGGTAGCCACCAGGTCAGTAGTGAAATCCACGTTCAAACCCGGTAACGGGAGTACGGAGCTGAGAGAAAAGGGGTCAAGTCTATGTTTGGCCCTTGATGGTAAAAGAGAAGAGTTAAACGTTGATTTTGCCTTATCAATAGAGAGTTTAGAGGCTTAAAAAAATGTAACAAAAAAATTAATAAACAGATAGGAAAAATACAAGACAGTATTAATAAGGGTCAAAAGTAGACTTGACCCCATTCTTCTCACTCCGCATTAAAAAGTCCCTCATTGTGGGCGTTAGAGAGATTAGAGGATCATATGGAATCTGACCTCCAAATTATCATTAAAGGAGTTCAAGAGGATCTGGCAAAGAATATCGGTAACGCAGTAGCCGAAACTGTCAAAGCCTTCAAACAAGCCGATGAAAACCTCGACATTCGTCGAATGCATCGCATTGTATTACCAGCGGATTTTGCAGGAGAGTTGTCTGATCTATCTGGAGAGACAGCGTCTGGAACTCCGATAACATACACTAATGAGGAATACGCAATTGCTGTTGCAAAGGTCTTAATTCTGCCACGAGGCAATGAATACGAAATCGTGCTCGTCGTCAATGCGAATGTTGCTGCTACACTCGTCCAGAAAAACGAGGAAGATTACAGATCACAGGAATTTTTGACTATCCTTCACCTTCTACACCACGAGCTTTGCCACGTTCATGATAATAATAAACAAATTGATGCATTCAATGGTATCATGTTGCGACATCGATATGAGGGGAAGGATATATACATTCGTCCCTTATCGGAAATTTGTTGGTCAGAATACATTGCGAATGTATTATGCTCATCCACTGCTAATGAGAGTTGGATTTTAACTATGTCCGGGAGCCTCGCCGATGCGATCGCGCGTACGAAACCAAAGATCGACAAAGAGATTCTTGAATATCGCTACCACGGGGATCTTGACCAGTTGCTTGATCTTTTCCAACGACATGGTGGATATCTCTTAAAAACAGCGGCTTACAATCTTGGTTATGTAGACGGCCTGAATAAGTCTCTTGAGGAGCTTTCTGAAAAAGCCTTCGGAAGTTTATCTGGCTCATATTTCGAGCCAACCTGGAATGAAATGCAATCTGCTCTCCGTGAAATGAGAAGTAATTACCCTGATGGATGGGCCGATTTGAGAATATATGATTGCTTGGCAAACGTTATAGAGAACTACTATGAAAAAATGGGGTTTTTTCTTTCATCGACTGAAGACGGCCGCGCATATGTCGATATTCCTTTTAGGCCTGAAACAACCCCAAATCTCTAACCTGGCGCTGCACCTGAACCCAAGGGCCTTGTGGCCCTCGGTCCAGGTGAGCTTGTCGTTCGCGCCGCCTGCGGCGGCGCGAACGGGCGCGAGATGAGCTATTGAGTTATTCCCGCCGCAGGCGGCGCGAACAACTCAATGGAGCGGAAACCGCTTCGCGGCTGCGCTCCGCTTGCCCCCTTGGTTGGGCAAAATGATGACCCTATAGACCCTGACAGAAGAACTGCGAACTTAAACGCTTTTAAACTTCACTCTCAATTTACCGACAAGTGGCTGTCATCATTTCCCCCAAGTCGGGGGTTCCGCTCATCTCGCGCCCGTTCTGTACCAGTAAATGAGCCCAACTATGAGCGCTAAATTTTTTACAGATAAGAAAATAAGCATATGCGCAGTATGTGATCTGGTCAAGTAAAAACGGACACCCGGTTAAGCGACTTTTGCCAAAGAAAA
>CAZBOB010000310.1:0-2761 GCA_964492995.1 uncultured Desulfobacteraceae bacterium
CGATGTTCGATGTTCATCTTTTTCACTAACCCTTCCCACCTTCCGACCTCTGACTTCCTACCTTCTTATCTTCTGCTTTTCTCACCTTCTGACCTCTGCCTTCTTTACCCAGTGAAATTCACGTTAGTGACGAGCTAAGTTTACCCAGTTAAACCTATTTTTTCTGTTTGACCGGGGCGTATTTCACCGGGGTGCCCTCCGAACTCCCATACTCTTTTCCAAATTTTCCTTTCTGGCATTTGCAACATCACAAAAATACTTCACCGGCCCGTCCAGCCGGCCGACCTCCAGGTATGCATGGGCCGGGCACCAGTGACAAAGGTTGACAATGGCACACCTTCGGCAGTTTTTTAAAAAATCCCTGCTGTCAGATTGCATATCCCTCACCAAAGGCACAAACTCGGTCAGGGCCTGGAAAAGATTCCCTTTGTTTAGATCGTAAACACAGTCCGGATGCACCAAAGACGAGCACAAACGAAACGTTCCGTCATATCCGATGGTGCATTCGCTCAAACCGCTACCGCAGTTGAAAACAAAGGGTTTGCCATTACCATCAAACGCCGTTTGGATAAGATTGTCGCAATCCTTTTTCATGGCTGAAAATCGTACATTATCCTGCTTTTCGAGAATGGCGATTTCCTCCGGTGTCAGCCTTTGGTTTCTGATCTCTTGATTTCGCTTTGGGTCTCCGTCTAACCTTAAGTGCAGCAACGGATCAAACCGGAAAGGGGACTTGCTTTTTTTTCTGCAAAATCGAGCGATCTGTTCAAATTCTCCCTTGTTGGACTGGATGGCCATGGCCTTGAGATTCACCGGGATCCCTGCGTCTAAAAGCAGGTTCAACCCCCGCATAAACCGGTTAAAACTTCCGGGCTTCCGGGTGACCTTTTCATACGTTTTTTCCGTAATCCCATAAACCGTAACCTCGATGTTTCTGGGCGGCCATTTTTTAAAAAGATCGATGTGCCCTGCGTTTATCAGCGTGGCGTTGGTAAACACGGATACGAGAAGCCCTTTTTTCTTCAAATACATGTAGATCTCTTCAAAATCGCTTCTCAACAGAGGCTCGCCCCCGGTGATCAGGCACCACAAGGTCCCCAGTGAGCAGGCCTGATCCACGACATCTTTGATCTTTTCAAGTGAAAGCTCCTTTTTTTTCGCTTCCCGGCTGCCGGCAGGGACATTGATATAACAATGGCGACAGTTATTGTTGCAGCGCGCGGTCACTTCCAGGTTCATGGCAAGGAGCCGGTCTTTTCTTGCCATCTGTTTTTCCCATATGGGCGCCTCGGGCAGCGGCATGCTGGAAATATATGATTTATCCATTTTTTTAATATTATCTCACCACAGAGACGCTGAGAACGCAGAGTTTTTCTTTTCTATTTTGCTTTTCGCTGAAAAGGCGAAAAGCAAAATGATCTAAACCTACGGTTAATATGTACTAACTTTCGCATTTCAAAATCTACTGCGCGGCCTCTTTTTACAGCGTAAGCTGTTGAGTGTTTTTCATTGCCGTCGTCCCTGTCCCGCACCAAGCGGGGTCAACGGCAATGGAAAAATTATTACTCTCTGCGCCCTCTGCCTGCCCCGCCGTGCCCCGTTTAATTCCGAAGGACAGCGTAGCGTATTTAACCAGGGTAGGTCCGGCAGATCGTACTGGGGTGCCTCGAGCGAAGCCCCGCAGGAACGGGACAAGCGGGCGGTGATTAATCGCCTCAATTCTTCTTATCAAACCTAAAGCTTTGGATACCATCCGCATCACAAAAGGCACCTGTGACAACACCGCAATGGCCCTTTTCTCGAAACCCGCACCGAACCAAACCGGCTTTCCATCTCTTTCAACCCGGGTGACATGGCCGCATAACCGGTCACGGCCAAAGGAACCGGGCTCTTTATTTTTAGCATTGTCTCCCTTGATCCAATATCTGCCGTTGTTCATGCCAACGATCCTGTGGACCACCAGTTTTCCGGTATCCGGGTCCATGACGCCCACCACATCGCCTTTTTGTGGAAAGGCCGTGGAACACGGGGACAGGGTAATGATATCTTTATCTCTGATAAACGGAGACATGCTCCAGCCGCTGGCCTTGAATTTAAACGGCTTTCCCCTTTGGATGATCGCCCTGAGAAGCTTCGCAGCAGCAGCGCCTGAGAGCGAAAGCTCATTTCCGGTCCGTGAAAAATATACGGATTCATTACGACGGGTTCTCAACAAGAAACTTCCTTTTCAAAAATTCTGTGATCAGGCCCAGGACATCCGCTTCAATCTCCTGAAACGATGCGTCATACTCGTCAGAGAGTCGAGCAATCAGATCTCTTAAAGACGTGTTCCCGTCCAGACCATGCCAGATATCTCTTCCGGTTTCATTGAGGGTGTAAAGCTCATCTTCCATATCGCCCACATTGGACGTCAGCGGAACGATGATCAGTTCCCCCTCTATCTCCCGGGCAACCACCTCATCCGATATGGCATATAGAGTGTCTAGGTTAACCTCACTGAGCATAAATCTTCCTTTTTTTAGTGATTCTTCAGGGATGTTTAAAAGATGAACGTCCAACATCGAACAGACTGAACATCGAACATCGAACGTCCAACGTCGAACGTCGAATAATGATGTCGCTCCGCTCCTCAAATTATTCCAACATCGAATATTCAACAGCTATTTCTTTATGGTTGCCTGTTCTGGTATTTGGCAACTGTTCAACATTGTTTTTCATTCAACATTCGATGTTGGACGTTCGATGTTTTTACCCCGTGAAA
>CAZBOB010000311.1:0-2761 GCA_964492995.1 uncultured Desulfobacteraceae bacterium
CTTGAGTGCGAAAAATGCAATGCCTGTATTGATATCTGTCCGGTGGGCGCCCTTGATATAAGAAACCGGAAACAAGCCATAGGAGCCTCAGTAGAAGCTTAGTATTTTTGTCGTCATCCAATGATAAATCTGTTAAATAGATGAACAGCACAACTGTTTAATATGTGAATAGTGGGCGTTAATGTTTGAAGAGGAATTAAACAAATATTGGAAAACAGTGGTGCACACGATCCAGGACGGAGTCATGATTGTGGACACTGAAGGCACCATAACTTCGATTAACAGGGCTTTTGAAACAATTACCGGGCATTCTAAGACAGAGATCATAGGGAAACCCTGCACCATATTGAATTGCAACGCCTGTGAATTGATCCGAGGAAATAAAGGAAAAGGACCCCATTGGTGTGTTTTGTTTAAGAAAGGCAAGTTGCGGATGCAAAAATGCGTTATTACGCGAAAGGAGGGAAACCATATTCACGTTGTGAAAAATGCTTCTGTTCTCTTGGACGACAAGGGTAATGTCACAGGCGCTGTTGAAACCATAACCGATATTACCGACCTTATTGAAAAAGAAACCCAGATTGAGACCTTTCGGCGAGAACTCGAAACAGAAGATCAATTTTATGGCATCCTTGGGACGTCAATGCCGATTCAGCAGGTTTTTGCAATGATTACAAATGCTTCTGAGTCAGATGCGCCGGTGATTATTTTGGGAGAAAGTGGGACCGGAAAGGAGCTTGTAGCGAGGGCAATTCATAAAAGTGGTCCACGAAAAGACAATCCGTATGTTAAGGTCAGCTGTGCGGCCCTGAATGAGTCGCTCTTGGAAAGTGAGCTTTTTGGCCACGTGAAAGGGGCTTTTACCGGCGCTTTTCAGAGTCGAACCGGAAGATTCGAAGCCGCCCATGAAGGAGATATCTTTCTGGACGAAATTGGCGATTTACCCCTTTCAACCCAGGTAAAACTTCTGCGGGTGCTTGAAGAAAAGACCATTGAACGGGTGGGGGATCACCGGCCGATTCAGATTGATGTTAGAATCATTACGGCAACCAACAAGGATCTAAAACAGCTTGTGGATCGAGGTATTTTCAGAGAAGATTTTTATTACCGGATAAATGTGGTTCCCATATGGGTTCCGCCATTGAGAGAAAGAACCGGCGATATTCCGCTGTTGGCTGAGTCATTCTTCCAGAGAATTTGTCTGAAAAGCGAAAAAAGAATTCAAGGCATTGCCAATGAAGCCTTAGATCTTATGATCCAGTACTCATGGCCCGGAAATGTAAGGGAACTCAAAAGCACCCTTGAATACGCCTTTGTTGCCTGTCAAAGATCGATGATTGGTCCTGAGCATCTTCCGCCCAACATTTTGAACATGGAAAATCTACATGAAACCATCGACCCATCGTCCGTTGGCCTAAATGAAATAAAGAAGCGACGACTCATAGATGCGCTGCGGCAATCCGGCGGCAACCAGTCCGAGGCGTCACGAATTCTGGGCATATCCAGAACAAGTGTCTGGAACCAGATGAAGCGATTCAACATTAAATTTAAAAAAAGTGCATAAAACCTGATTTGTGGCATAATATTTGCTGCTTTATTTAATAGGGGTTTAACTTGGCAACCTCCATTTTCATATTACCCCCTTCTTAATGACAAATCGGCCCTTAAGGGATAGGTCCTCAGGGTCGATTTGTTATTTTTACTGTGTATGCCGGGAATCAACCGCTTCAGATATTTTGTATTTTATTGCTAAGATTTTCAACCCTCCGTAATCAAAACAATCTATCACTTCCAAGCGTTACAGCATCGCTACCTAACGTTACTTCTGGTTATAAGTAACGCTACTTTTTTTGTTGCCGACCTTTTTTGAAATTTTTCCACAAGTATTACTCAATCTTTTTTAATATATTGATTTCAAATGATATTCCACTACGTCATGTTTTAACCATTCAATGTTCTTATACAGATAGGGAAATTGCTGTTATAGATGGCATGATTATTGATGTGTATTAACGACTCGGAAACGAAAATGTAACTTCTTAATAAGTTTTGTTGCATTAATTGATGATATTGACCCGGCATCATAATTTATTTTAACATTGAAAACTTGGTCCTCTGGGTCAGGATTTTTACTGAGAAGTTACGGGAAATTATACACGAATGCACACGATGCCGGGCAATACAATGTGAACAAGAGAAATAAAACTTTAAAAGAGCCGTATTTAATAACTTCGAGAACTATAAACAGAGGAGTTTTAAGCACAAATTATGCAATGCGAGCGTTGTAAAAGTGTCATACCGGAGGGAGAACAGATGGAGCTTCGTGGACAGATCCTCTGCGAGGATTGCTACATGGACCTTCTTTCTCCGCCAAGGACATGTGACCCTTGGGCCGTTCATAGCGCCAAGACCTTGGAGAAAAGCGGGATAACCGATCTTATACTTAGCCCCATTCAGCAAAAAATAGTTGATATTCTTCAGGAAGAAGGGCCACAAGAACCAGCCAATCTGTGTGAGAGGCTTCAAATAAAAGAGACAGATCTTGAAAGGGATATTGCCGCTCTGCGCCACATGGAAAAAATAAGGGGTGAACTAAAGGGCGGAAAGAAATTGATACGCCTCTTCTGATAACACGGCTCATGCCCGTCAAAATCCCTCGGGGGCTTCCAATTGTTGGATAACAATCACAGAGTCATCAATTACTTGCGACTTTCTGTTACGGATCGCTGCAATTTGAGATGTATCTACTGTATGCCGAAAC
>CAZBOB010000312.1:0-2744 GCA_964492995.1 uncultured Desulfobacteraceae bacterium
TTGGGAATGAAGAACGAGAAGATAAAGAGCCCTATAGAGAAGAAAACCTTAAAGGATATCAGCTCTCCCCAATTTCCGGAGGCCCAAATATCTTTCAATGTCCCGATAAAAAAGGTGAAGATAAACGTACCAACGATAATACCCAGACCGGTTCCCGCGACATAGTCCCAAAATCGGACCTTGGTCAGCCCCATGCCAAAGTTCATGGGCGTAAACGGAAAATAGACTAACCTAAGGTACAGAACTGTGGCAAAGCCGTTTCGTTCGATGGCATCGTCATATTTTTTCAGCTTGTCACCGATTAGCGAAGCGGCAAATTCCCTTCCCAGAGTTCGTCCAATAGAGAAGGCAGCGCTGGCACCGATCATGGCGCCAATCCATACATATAAGAATCCCCAGTAGGCCCCGAATATGGCGGCCCCTAAACCCGTTAACAAAGTGCCTGGGAGAAAAAGGCAAACCCCCACAGCATAAATCATCATATATACCACTGGTGCCCATAAACCGGCGGTTTCAAGGAAACGGCTCAAAGCTTCGGCCGTAAGATAATTCTTGACCGGGGTAAAACGGATCAAGAAAATGGCTCCGATAATAAAGGCTGCGAAAATAATCGCCTTAAACACCGCTTTCGATGGTTTTTTTGTCGGTTGTGTTAAGGTTTCTTCTATTTTCATTCTCCTTTTAAGCGAATAGCCTTTGAATGCATACAACGCTAAAACCCCATTCCGGAGTAGCGAAGTTGTGTCTATAAGTTTTTTACTACCTGGATTTTGCACAAGTCGGAGGCTTTCATATGCAAGGCAGTTAAGGGCGAAGTCATAGTGAACTATTACGAGTCCTTAATAACGCAGCGGATGGAAGCCTCCGGCTTGCCCTTTGGGTGAAAATTAATGAATTAAAAAAATCATCATGCCATATACCATTTGGGTAAAACGTATCATTACATGATTTTATATAAACCCGGTTCAGATACCTAAAGTAAAGATTCTCATTAATTTTCATGCAAAATTCAGGTATTAACTTATTGTCGTGTAAATCCTTAATGCCTTACAAAAATTATCTTTATTTTTGAACTTTTTAGTCCGAAGGGTGAAAATTTTTGAGAAATTGAACAAGAAAATTTTCGGTACAAACTGTCACCTTATAACTAAAAGCAAAATTGTAAATAACAAACTGTTTTCATTGCTAATAAAAAGGCCTCTCGAAAATTTTCATGAAATATTCGGGTTAGCAGTATTTAATAAATTTAGCAAATTGACGGGTGAAAAACAACCAAATATATCGAATAGTATAGTCTCCCGATTCGCGATAATATAGTAAAAGTTGAAATGACCAGCGCTTAAATTTACGCTACCTTCTTCAAGGTTTTTCATGAATCATTTCTTCAGGTAGCAATGACGCCGACTCCCTATCCAGAAGCCAGGTCAATTCTCCGTCTAAGGCATGTATCTTTTGGACCGGCAACCGGGCTTGATCGTTTTCAAATACGGTCTTTAGGGTTTCAGCCTTTTCTTTTCCGGAAATTAAAAAGACGATCTGTCTGGCTCGATTCAGTGCCGGCAATGTTAGGGTCAGACGGTTTACATCGGGATCGCCTCCTTTTACTGCCACTATGAGCCTTTTTCTTTCATCCAAAACGGCCTGTCCGGGAAAAAGAGAGGCTATGTGGCCATCTGCCCCCATACCCAGAAAAATCAAGTCAAAGGTCGGGAACCGGCCATCTTCCAGATGAAAAAAATCTATGAGGGCTTTCTGGTATTTTTGGGCGCCTTGTTTCGGTGGCAACTCGCCGGGCATGGGATAGACCTGGGCTTCAGGAACTGGAACCCTGTTGAGGAAGTCCTTTTTGGCCGCACCATAGTTGCTGGCCGGATCATTTTCAGGAACGCACCGCTCATCTACCCAGAAGATATACGTCTTATCCCATGGAATTGCTGAACCATAGGGTTCTTCAGCCAGCATCCTGTACATCCTTCTGGGTGTGGCGCCGCCGGAGATGGCCACCACAAAACGTCCATGGCGGTCAATGCTCTCTTTAGCCGTCTGATAGAATAGGGTCGTTGCTTTTTGTGCCAGCATTGCTGCATTTTCTTTGACAATGATTTTCTGATTGCCTGTCATGGTCCCACTTCTCTGATCCTTTCCTTTATTTTTGGACACAGATGAACACAGATTTTCAAGATTTTAATTTCCGTTTAAAGACCAATCATAATCCAGGTATTTAATCTTGATTTTTGATCTTTTTGCTTCCAATTCCTTTTTAAGATCTTCTTTGGCGTATTTAATGAGAAAACCAATAACATCGTTGTCAAAATCTTCCGAGAACCATTTGAATATTTTACTGATATAAAGCGTGTTGTCCTGGAGATAATTTCGCTGCGGGTTATTGATAAATGCTGTGGATGCATCGTTAAATTGTTGGTCTAATGTACTTCCAAGATAGGGTTCGGAGCCAAGCGGTGGGCAACTCAACGCCGCGCAGTTAATGGCAAAATGAACCCTTGGATCTTTGAACCGAGGCCGAAGTATATTGTGCTCGATGTCATCCAACGTGATAACATCACCGTCAATGCGACAAATTTTCTTTTTCCATGGGCTGTTGAATATACTTCCAAGATCCTTTATGGATTTAACCCCGGGATACCCGCTTAGAATCAGCTTTATGGTCCATGCGTTATATGCATTTATATAAAAAGCGAACTGTTCATTGCGGGACAGATTGTCAGAATCGGTTTTCTCAAGCA
>CAZBOB010000313.1:0-2739 GCA_964492995.1 uncultured Desulfobacteraceae bacterium
TTTTTGCTATTTGTTTTTCACAGTTTCGCTCAATTCAGCGATGCGAAGTTCTAGTCTCTTGATTTCGCGTTTTAAGCGTGGTCTTTGGAGCATTATCCAGCCAAAAACACTTATGAAGCCAATCCAATGGCTGCAACAGACAAAAATGGCCGCGTACATAATCTGGTATTGGGTCAGGTCGGTTCTGAAGAATTTAACGGCACTAAAGACGGCGAGTGCCAGAAGGATTATATATTGTATATAGATACCGCTTATAATCCACAGCGGGCTTTTACTATAGGCGTCTGTTATCCATGTACGCAGTGTGTCTTCTTTTGATTCGTCGTATGTATCTTCGATCATTTTTTTGATCTGTTCATCGTCCATTTTATTGCTCCTTAGTTTATTTAATATGTTGTTGCCAAATTTCTTTCAACTCTTTTCTTGCATTGGCCAGCCGCGATTTGACGGTTCCGTTTGGAATCTTGAGAGCTACGCTGATCTCTGAGATGCTAAGTTCTTCAAAGTAATACAAGCTAAGGACAACTTGTTTTTTTATATCTAATTTTTCTAGCAGCTCTTTAACGCCGGTGTCTTTTTTTTCTTGGTGTTGATGACTTTGAATTTCTTCGATACTGAGCTGTCTTGCAGCTTTGCTCTTCTTTATCCAGTTAATTGATTTGTTTGTTGTAATTTTATATGCCCATGCCTTGAAATTCGCAGGGTCGTGCAGTTTTCTCAAACCTTTTATAATGCCGAGCCAGCTTTCCTGCGTAATCTCCCAGGCCGCCTCGGAATCTGACGTCAGTCGATATGCGTACACCCACAACCGCTTCTGCCATCGTGATACGAGCGCATTCAGAGCCTTTGCCCTGCCATCCTGGGCATCCATAACCAGCAGTTGGTCGACAATATTTGAGCTTTGTTCTTCCACCTGTTTTCTTAGTCTTGAAATCGGAGCTACAGGTTCATTTTGCTGATGAATTTTTCGGGAATTTATCGCTAACTGCCTGTTGTTGTCCAGTTTTGGGTTGAAAACTGGTGTTCTTAAGGTTAGTTTTTTTCGAGTGTCTCATACGGCTCTGGAAACGGCATTAGAGGTGTTATCTGTATCAATATAAGCAATGTTGGCCTATTAGAACGAATAGTCACCTACAAAAGAACAGGAACTGAAATGAGCGATGGCTTTATAAGGGTAAAAGGCAAAGATTTTTGCCTTAATGATAAAAAAATAATCTTGCGCGGCTATGGTATCGGCACATGGTTGAATCTTGAACATTTTATGATAGGTATTCCCGGCACAGATTCGCAAATCCGAACTGCAATTGCTAACGCATACGGCAAAAAGAAAGCTAAAGAATTTTGGAAAAAGTTTTACAAGTCGATGGTTGATGAGAGTGACTTCGAGTTTTTAAATGGCCTTGGGATTAATACAATCAGAATACCGTTTAATTACAGGCTCTTTGAAAACGACCAGGAGCCGTATTCGTATATGGAAGAAGGATTCGAAGAAATTGATCGAGTATTGCGATTATGTGAACAATATGAACTCTATGCCGTTTTAGACCTTCATGCTGCTGTTGGTGGACAAAATCCGGATTGGCATTCCGATAATGCGATAGGGGAAAGTCTTTTTTGGGAGTACGCTGATTTTCGCAAGCGAACTATATCGCTGTGGAAATATATTGCGAATCGCTATTCATCCAATAGATGGGTGGCGGCCTATGATTTACTCAACGAGCCGGTTCTGCTGATTAGAGACAAGAAAATCGCAAATCAATTTTTCGAGGACCTTATCGGTGAGATTCGCAAAGTAGATAGCAATCATCTTTTGTTTGTCGAAGGCGATATGTACGCTACTCGATTTGAATTATTCGAGCCGTTTGAAGACCCGAATGTCGCGTGTAGTTTTCATTTTTATCCATTTTTGCATCAACGTTTATATACAAAGCAAAATCAAAAAGAAGAAATTGAGCATGTTCTTTTCGAAAACGTTTCTTTAAGAGATATATTTGAAAGACTGAAACGTCCCGTATGGTGTGGGGAAACAGGGGCTTTGTATAATTGTGGTGATAGAGCCAGGCATGAGGGTATGCTCAGAGACGTTCTTGAAATTTATGAAAAGCATGGGATATCATGGTCTGTTTGGACATATAAAGATGCACGCAGTATGGGTACGGTTCATCCAAAAGAAGACTCGGAGTGGGTCTGTTTCTCGAAGTTAGCAAAACAAAAATGGGATTTTTGGGAAGAGTTTAAATCACGAGGCAAATATGTCGAGGAGCTTATTGGTAAATATTCGGCAGATGTTTCCGAACTCGAAAAACAAAAAATAGGTTTCCGTGTTTTGGCCAATTATCAGCTTGTTTTGAAAGAAGCTTATTCTAAAATATTTAAAGACATTCCTTTCGAGTTGTTTTTGAGCTATGTAAATTCATTTAATTATAATAATTGTGAGGTTTGGGACGGAGTTGTTAATATTGTGACGAGTCATACGAAATCGCAAAAGTAATTAACTAAAACCGGCCGGTTGATACTGTAAGGTCCAGCCATAACAGATTCGCCGGTCCCTGCTGCATCCAACATTCGAGATTAGCTACTCTGGCGAGTTTTAGTTATGAATTTTTCGGGAATTTATTGCTAACTACCTGCTGTTGTGCAGTTTTGGGTTGAAAACGGGTGTTCTTAAGGTTAGCTTTTGTTTGCTTTGGAGAGGTGTCGGAGCGGCTTATCGAGCAGCCTTGGAAAGGCTGTGTAGGG
>CAZBOB010000314.1:0-2722 GCA_964492995.1 uncultured Desulfobacteraceae bacterium
GGTGGTATGATTTAGCTTAGCATGGGTGGCCTGATTTTGCCCAGCGTCATAGCCTTCTTGAGCACCTTGAGCAACGGCAATATTCATTAGAAGTTTTCTGCAAGCAAGTACCGATGCTGTATATGCGGATACTGACACACAGTAACGAGCTTCCCGATAAAGGGATGCTATGTGATCTGGTAGGTTTTCGACTTCGTTGCCAGGAGCAATACCTGGAACTTGGTCTCGTTTATCAAAATAAGAAGGCCTCTCACAATGTGGACAAATGTAGACTTTTAGTGCACTATTTTTTTTATAATAACCAATAGCTGAGGCAACAATATTGCCACAATAGCCACATCTATATGACCTTGATCCGATATTAGCTGTTCCCTCCCATGGCATAATTATTTCTCCTTTGACTTGTAAATATTATGTCCGACCTAAAAATATGCGCAAACACGGACATTTTTTGATGCGAATTCCGCATAGTGGATTATAGAATTAAAGTATTATTTTTGAAAGATTCAATAATGATAATTTGTTTTAGACCTAAATGTTCTTTGCGCGATAGGGGTAAAGAAAATGACGCATAAGACGCAATTCCAATATTTCATTTTTGTTATTAAACCTAAATCGTCACAGTTATTCCCTTTATCAGATATCATTTTAATATACGAAATAAAATCAGTGTTGTGATATCTAATCGGTATCAATTAAAATAAAAAACCCCACCTCTATTAAGAAATGGGGTTAAAAATAGTCACATACTCTTTCCTTTTGTAAAAGAATTAAAAAGACCTAATTGCCCAAGCGTCAAGGCAAGCCAAAATTGAACGAAAATTAGGATAAAAGCAATTAGGATATCAGAAAAGAGAACCAGATTGAAGGTGCAGGTTAACAGATTGATAACAGGAACTTTTCCAACCATTATTTTTCATAGTTTTGCTAACGTGTCAAGGAAATTACAAAAAATGGCACATTGTAGTAGATTAAAGACATACCATATAAATCTTTTGTGATTATAAAGGCCTTATTTTCGCCAAACAAAACTGCTGTTTATCAACTGCTCTGTGTCTTCAAAACCTCACTTAATGTAATCATGGGGGTCTTTCGTGCAGAGCATGCACAAACTATTTAAAATAGCCTGCAGATATTTTCAATAATGTGAAAATATCCATAACCTCAAAAACCTGGAATATGTCAGACATCTCGGCCCTGATTGCATATAGCTGCAATTTTCAATAGGGCAAATCCTTTTTGCAGGGGTTTGCCTTTTTGCAATTTTGTAACAAATGGGATATATGTACTGAATGAGACTCGGTTTTAGGTTGTCCTTATGGCAAAATAACACAACATTTCATTAACTTTAATATTTGAGGATTAAATGGGAAGGGTTTTTTTGCTTGTCTTGGTAATTTTGCTATCAGTGGGCATTCCCGTTTTATGTGGTTTTACATTACTTGAGGCTATAATCATATTCATCCTTGGTGTATTTTGGATAGGTTTTTTAGGATGGATGTTGCGAAAATGTAAATCCAGTATGATCCGATGCGTGCTTTTTTGGTTTCTATCAATAATATTAGATAAACCGGAACTCCTCTATCCAAATAGTTAGATCCTATCTCAACATCTTTCCAGAGCCCTCTAATTTCAACACACAGGAAAAACATTGCTGCGAACAGGGATCAGCGCCACAGGACGAAACTAACCCCATGGCTCCCCCTGTTGTCGCTAAAATCGCCTTCAAACCGGTTTTTTTTAACCTGCTTGCCGTTGTGAATGGCAGTGAATTGCGTGCTACTATCGTATTGCGTGAATTTAATATTTGGGGTATCGTTACTGTCAAACCAAACATTCCCACTGAATGTCGAGGGATTGTTTAAATTCGAGTACCTCGCCGTGAATTCAGAGCTGTTTTTCTTGGCTGTTATTTTAATCCGGTAATTTTTCCCGCTCCGTGATAACCCCCATTCTCCAGATAAGGCGGAAACAAAATCAAATAGTCTTTGATTCTTATCCTCAGTACCAAGTGTATTTAACTGATCGAGTTCTTCTTCCGTATAGATACAAGGATCAGTTCCACAGTAAGGCAGTACTTTTACCGACCCCACCTTTCCATTCCATTTGTCACCTATGTAATTTATTTCCCTCCACTCATTGTGTTTGGAATTACTATATACAATTTTGTTACCAGAGAAATTCTGACCTCTATACATTATAACTTGAGTACATGGTTCTATTTTAAGAGACTTAATTGGCGCATGCCAATTCTTACGGTCTAAAGAACCCCTCCGATTCCGTTTCCAGACATTGGTATCTCCAAACCCACTATTTAATTCAAATTTGTTGCCGAGAAAATCCTTTCCATCGAAGAAATGAGCACCGCCTTGGTAGCAAAGGGCGGCCGGGTTGTGCTCCTTTTCTTTTACAAGCTCAATTGTAGATGCCCAAGCATTAGACGAAATAAGTGCCAAAGAAAATGCAATGATGATTAACCCTACAAATCGAATATGCTTATTCATGGGATAGCCCTCCTCATTCCGTGCAAGTAATCCCTCATACTTTTGGGAGTTAAAAAGGATAAAAGCTTCAGGCAAGTTAGATTCTAATAGCAAATGAGGATCATATTGTCAAGACGGACATTAGCTCCAAGGGTTTGAAAATAGAGAGTTTTGCACTGCAAAGAGGGACATCCTATATTCCTTTTGTCAAGCATAAAGTGTAAATTTTTAATAAACAA
>CAZBOB010000315.1:0-2719 GCA_964492995.1 uncultured Desulfobacteraceae bacterium
GTCCGGGTCAGGCAGATCAATGGCGGTTTCAGCTTTATTCCTCACCGGTTTATTACCGATGGGTTTTTGGCCTCCCTGGATCAAAAAGAACTCCTTTTGTACCTGTTTCTCATTTTGGCCTCAGATCGTTTTGGTCTTTCTTTTTACAGCTATGATTCCATCTGCTCTTTGCTTCAAATGAGAATCGACCAATATATCAAGGCAAGAGACAGCCTGATTGAAAGGGATCTGATTGCCTTTAACGGCACTCTTTTTCAGGTACTTTCTCTGCCGCAAAAACGACCGGATCAGCAGAAAAAACAGGGTCCATCTCCTGTTGAAACACTTATCCAACAGACCGTTAAGGGGTTTTAACATGATCGATGATAAAACCATATCAACCATTGAAAGGATCGAAGAACGGCTCAAGGAGATAGAATCGGTGGTAAAGGTCCTGGATCAGGCGGTCGAGGATTACCTTCAATGGATGGCGGAAAACGGATATGCAAAAAGCACCCGGAAAGAATATGCACGGGTGTTGAGGTGGTTTAAATTGTTCATCAAAAAACGAAAATGTTTGTGGGATGAAATCTTTACTCAAGAGATGTTACGGCAATTTAAAAAGTCAGAAAGACCACACCCGATACATGCCGTAACCGGGCTGTCACGGTATCTTTTTGAACAGGATAAAATTGCCCGGCATTTGGGAATGAAATATCCATCTGTCAATTTACCGCAGATCTATGAGGACTATCTTATCTATCATCAAAAAACCCATCAGGCTTCCGACCGAAAGCTAAAGCATATCAAAGTTGTTCTTATTGCCTTTCATAAGTTTCTTGAAAAACATCATATTAAGCTTCGCATCCTGACTATCGAAAAGATCGATGTGTTTCTGTCCGAGTATCTTGCGGATTATAAAGAGAACACTTGCCGGGTATACCGGAGTCATCTTCGGGGTTTTTTGAGATATTTGTTTCATGAGCGAAAGCTGTTCTCAACCGACTTGGCCCCGCTTATCGTGGGGGCGCCACAGTTCTCCAAAGCCAAACCGCCTAATTTTTTGCGACCCCATGAGTTGGAAAGGCTGTTTGCCAGCCTGAAACTCTCTTCGGCAGGCGACCTCAGAGCTTATGCCATGGTTCATCTGGCATACACCCTGGGACTGCGCCCCTGTGAGATCAGTTCAATTTGCCTGGATGATATCTTTTTTAAAGATGCGGCGCTTTGCATAAGAATCCGAAAAAATGACAGGCCCGTCAGACTCCCTGTTCCCGAAGAGACCCTCAAAGCCATGGCTGCCTATCTTATCGGCGGCAGACCCAAAACCAAGCACCGGGAACTGTTTTTAACTCTTTATCCTCCTTATCGGAAATTGGCGCGAAACACGGTCACTCACCATATAAAAAAATGCATGCATGCCGTGGGTATGACATACAGTGCCTATTGCCTTCGACATACGTACGCTCAAAATCTTCTGGAAGCAGGGGTATCCATCTATGAAGTCAAAGAGATGATGGGTCATGACAGTATCGAGTCCACCCGAAAATATCTTCACGTTCACACAAAATTGATGCGAGAGGTTCTCTTTGATGAAACCCTTTGAAAGTTTTTTAGCGCAAAAAATTGAAAAATACGTGGTCTATCGACAATCACTGGGCTTTTCTTTGCATCCCATGACCTCGCATCTAAGAAGCTTTGACCGGTATCTTGCAATGAGAAACACAGAACCCACAGTATTGCGACCGTGGTTTTTTCTTGAACTCAGAGCAGCTCTTAAACTTGAATCACGATCCATCAACCGCATATTTTCTACAACCCGAATGTTCTTCCAGTATCTGGTGCGACAAGGCTTTTATACGGCCAATCCTGTGAAGGATATCCCATTATTGCCGGAAAATGAGATCATCCCTTTTATCTTCTCCGAAAAACAAGTCGATCTTCTGCTGAAAGCCGTTTTAAACACCATCCGAAAGAACCAAAGATATTTTTTAAAGGATCTCACAGGACACATGGCTATTTTACTGATCGCCCGTTGCGGCATGAGAATATCCGAGCCCTTGAAAATGAAAGTCCATCACTACCGGCCAAAGGAAAAAACACTTTATATTGAAAAAACCAAGTTTAAAAAAGATCGTCTAATCCCGGTCCCCATGTCCGTAGCAGTAGAACTTGAAAACTATCTCTCTGCACGCAACGTTCTTATCGGAGATCATCAAAATCCATTCCTTCTCGCCGACGCCAAACAAAAGGGATTAAATGACAATAGGGTCCGTTGTGTCTTTCATCAGGCCCTCAAAGATATCCAAATCGATCAATCCAGACAGGTTATCGGTAGCACTAACTTCAGTGCACCCACGGTTCACAGCCTTCGCCACTCATTTGCCGTCAATACGTTAAAAAGGGTACAAGCACGGGGAAGATCCCCCCAGAATGCGCTGCCGGTACTGGCTGCATATATGGGGCACAGTGAATATAAACATACGATTAAATACTTGAAAATGATCGATGCAAATAAGCGAAAACAGTTTTTGGATTTTTCTCTCAAACAAAAAGAAAAACCATGAATCTTAGCACACTCATCCATCAATTTTTTGATCAGTACCTGCCCCGAATAAAGGGGAGCAGCCGGCAAACCATCAGGGCTTATCGGGACACCTATGGTCTGCTTCTTCCTTTTGCGGCAAAGTATCATGGGGTTAAGATCAGATCGCTTAAGATCGGTCATCTCTCAAATGAT
>CAZBOB010000316.1:0-2717 GCA_964492995.1 uncultured Desulfobacteraceae bacterium
AATCAAACACATAAAATATTTTTCCCATTTTGTTTACGATCATTTAGGGTATTACAAATACAAGGTAATACCTGAATTTTGCACGAGTCGGAGGCTTTCATATGCAAGGCACTTAAGGGCGAAGCCATAGTCTGCTATTGCGAGTCCTTAATAACGCAGCAGATGAAAGACTCCGGCATGCCCTTTGGGTGAAAATTAATGAATAAGAAAAATCATCATCCCATATACCATTTGGGTAAAACGTATAGTTAGATGATTTTGTATAAACCCGGTTCAAATACGTAACGTAAAGATTCTCATTAATTTTCATGCAAGATTCAGGTAATAAATTAATAGAAATGGAGAACAATTCATGAAAGATAAAAGAGGCCTTTATTATTATCCTTTTCCTCAGAACAAACGAGTCCGTATGTATGTGCGGAAACAAGCCGATATCATTGAATTTCGGTTATGGAATCAAGACGATCCCAAGCTCTGGAAGGAACACGGATGGGTACCCTACGATGCCATATTGCAAGCGACGAAAATGCATAAAGCAGAGGATTTTAAACCCAAGCAGGCCTATGACATCGAAATTGCGAAAGCGTTGATAAAGGACCAGTCGTGATATTAACCCGAATTTAGAGTTTATCTGAATTTTGCATCATCACAACTTATCCAACAAATCACAAAGCAACCGGACGCCAAAGCCGGTGCCGCCGGCGCCGCAGTATGAAGATTCCTTTTTGGCGTAAGCCGGACCTGCAATATCGATATGGGCCCAGCGGGTATCTTTAACAAATTCCGAAAGGAACAGCGCAGCGGTGATGGCGCCACCATAACGGGTGCTGCTCATATTATTCAAATCGGCAAAATCGCTTTTCAAAAGTTCTTTATACTCTTCAGGCATGGGCAAACGCCAACAGCGTTCATGGGTCTTTTGGCCGGATAAAATAATATCTTCTGCCAATTTATCATCAAAAGAAAAAGTGCCGGCAATCTTTTCGCCCAAAGCCACAATACATGCTCCGGTCAGCGTGGCCATGTCAATGAGCGTCCGGGGTTTATATTTCTTGATTCCATAGGAGATGGCGTCTATCAATATCAGTCTGCCTTCGGCATCGGTATTCCCTATTTCCACGGTTTTTCCGTCATAGCTTTTGATAATGTCTCCCGGACGGGAAGCATTTCCTGAAACCATATTTTCAACAATAGGAAGGATGCCGACAACTCTAAATTTGGATTTAAGCTTAGCTGCGGTGATCAGTGTTGCGGCAACCGACGCTGCACCGGACATATCCAATTTCATTTCGGTCAGACCCGCCGAAGACTTCAGGTTGATACCGCCCGAGTCGAACGTTACGCCTTTTCCCACCAGTACAACTGCTCCTTTAGACCTCTTTGGATTGTGTTCCAGAATCACCATTCTGGGCTTGCTCTGACTGCCGGCCGCAACGGCCATTATTGCACCGAATTTTTTCTGTTTCAGCTCTTTTTCACCCAACACGGTTACCTTGAGATTCTCTTTTCTGGCCAGCGAAACAATAGACCGGGAAAAATGTTCGGGTCTTTTGTCGTTAGACGGCGTACTGACCCATTCTCTTGCAAGAATAGTCCCCTGGCAAATAGTTTTAATTCGTGATGATAATCGGCTGTATTTTCTGGTTTCATCAGGTTTTACAAGAAAATTGATCTTTTTAATCGGGGTATGCTTTTTTTCTTTTTTGTATTTATCAAAAACATGATTCCCCAAATAGGCGCCTTCCAGCATTGCCGCAAGCAGTGACGTCATTTCCATATTGATTTTTTTGGCCGGAGGAATCGCTATCAAAACATTTGACAGTTTTTTCTTGATCAATTCCTTTACTGCCTTGCCGGCCGCGGCGCGCAATGTCTCTATATCGATCTTTTCAAATTTTCCAAGCCCAATTAAAATCACTCTTTCAGCTTGAACCTCGGACAGGTTGTAAAAGATAACCTCATCATCTTTACCACCCTTGAACTCTTTAATTTTTTTTGCTTTTCTTATAAGAGAAATTATAATTTTGTCTTCAAAAACATTTTTATCCTCACAAACAGGAATAACCAGTGATTCCATTTTTTCTTTTTTAAGATCAACCGACTTTAAATGTATCATCCGTGCTTCTCCTTTTAGACAGATCCGGATTTTTACTGTAAATTATCTGGCCTGATATTATATACTTAAAGCTTGCTGTCAATGAGAATATCTATTTAATATCAATATCACATAAAATATCCGAGCTGTTTTATAAACCATGATCCAACAATATTTTCCTTTAGCAGGGTAAACGCATTTGATTTCAGTGCAGCGTAGCGACGGCGTGTATCTCTTGGAAACCGACTGACTGTTTGAAGGGCGTTAGCACGCGTTAGCCCAAGCCGAATGAAATTATGACTTAAAAAATCAATGGGATAATTTAGCGACAAATTGTTATTAATAACTGAGTCTGTTGATTAATGAGGATTTTCGTTCAAGATCAAGGCATGCGAAAAAAATAACCGCAGGCATATAGTTGATATTTCGAGGATTATTTTTTGAGCATAACGCAGAGATTGTGCGAAAAGACCATTAATCAACAGACTCATAACTCTGGCGCGGCTCGGGCTTACGGGTGCTTAAGCACAAGTTTCAGTCGGTTGGAAAGAGATACACGCCGTCGGGGAGCATTCTCCCTGTATTGGGATTCAAATGCGTTTACCCTGTTTCCTTCAGCGGA
>CAZBOB010000317.1:0-2710 GCA_964492995.1 uncultured Desulfobacteraceae bacterium
GACCTTTGCAAAACGCCCCTTTTTGCCCAATTTCTGCGTCAGACTCAAATTTTAACCCGCCACCGAACTTTGGTGGGTTAATCCTCGAAATACTCCATGTATTCCTGTGGTTAAAATTATCGCCTTCCTTGAACTTAAACAAAAATTGACATTTTGCAAAGGTCTCGCAAAAAAATGCCTGGGCCGCATCAGTGGGAGGCTACATTTTCTCGCACAAGTTATCGGTTTACGACCCAGGCTTTTAAAACAACTGACCTCCAAAAAGGAAGTCTAAAATATATTTTGGATGTCTGCTAACAGAATTAAAACAACTAATCAAGGTTTTTTTTAAAAAAATATAATTTTTTTTAGTTATTGTCTATTTGCTTTTATAATATTTTGTTGCGTCTTTCTTTTTAAAAAAAGATTAATTATGCCCATCAGGATTCCTTCGGGTAGAAAGACGAGCACCAGACAGAGAAAAACACCATATGCAATGATGTGATATTGTTTTGCAACGTGGAGTGCTTCGGAAATACAGGTAAGAACTCCGGCACCTAAGAGAGAACCCCATAAACTTCCCATCCCGCCAATGGTCAAACCGGTGACGATATACTAGGCGATTTGTTGTGAAAAATCCATAAGTGTCAACCTTTACTCTTTCCTCCCGTAACCCTTGGGTCTAGCGGAGGGAAGAGTTGAAACGGATGAACCTTCTAATCAAGCAGTTTCCAGCTCCCTTTGGTGGCCTTGATCATAACAATGTCTTTCATTGACAAACCGTTATGATCCTGGGGGCTTATATTGTAAATGCCACTTACACCCACATAACCTTTAGTATTTTCAATGGCATCCCGGATTTTTGCCCTGTCGGGTCCAGCCTTTTTAATGGCATCAATAACGATGAACGCCGCGTCCGCTCCATAGGCAACCATTGTTCCCGGCTCATGCTTGAATTTTTCTTTATACGCCTTTACATAGTCTATAATTTTCTTTTTCTGGATATCGGTGTCGGGAAGTTGATCCCCTACCACAATTTTGGTGGAAGGCATCATCACACCCTCTCCGGCCTCTCCAGCAACCTTCCAGAAGATAGGATCTCCGGCGCCGTGACATTCAAACAGAGGAGCCTTAATACCCAACTGTTTGATATTTTTGGCTATGATTCCCATGGCAGGACCCACAGTCCAGGCGATGATTCCGTCAACGCCTTTGGCGTTGATACGCGTCAACTGGGCAGTGATATCAATATGTTTGGGTTGAAATGCCTCCTGGGCAACAACCGTTACGTTATACTTGGGCGCCTGGATCATTACGTTCCTGAGACCATCCTTTCCGAATCCTTCGTTGGAATAGAGAAATCCTATCTTTTTGATGCCATGTTTACTCATATACTGGCAGATCTTGCCCATTGCATCTGCAGCCTTATACGGAGATTTAAACGTCCATTTGGGCAACGAATTTGGATCGTTTTTATCCAGAGGAGCCTTGAGGATAACGTCTCCTCCTGAATGCATGAAGGTCGGAATCTTTTCCTTTTCAATGAATCCTCTCATGGCCATAGCGGTTCCGGTAAGTGTAGGTCCGATAATCGCCACCACGTCTTGGGATTCCAGAACTTTTTTCAAGGCCATGACAGCTTTGGTGGGGTTGCTCTCCGTATCTTCCATCACCATTTCCAGCATGCGGCCATTGATGCCTCCTTTTTGATTCACATCATCTATGGCAAGTATTACGGCATCCCGCTGGGATGTTCCAATATGATCAGCGCGGCCGGTTAGAGCAAAAATACCCGCAATTTTAATAGACTCAGCACTATAGCAAAATGGCGCTCCCATCAGAAAACAGACAGTCAGGGCTACTACGACAATCATAAAAAATCTTCTTTTCATTTTTTCCTCCTAATGCATTTGGGTATATACTTTTCTGGTTAGGTTATATAAAATTTTCCACCCCCTTTCTTCTTTGCCCTTGTTATTACTTTGTCTAACCCGGATAAACCGGCCCTCCGGCTCGGAGAGAAATAACAAATCACAAGCATCAAATCTCAAATAAATTCCAAACTACAAGCTCCAAATTCCAGAGAAATACCAAATAAGATCTATGCATTTCTCAATCAAAAGCTTTGAAAATGCGGCTTCTGTGAAACATCTAATATCCAATGTCGAATCCTCAATATCCAATTTTTAAGTGTTCTTTTTGTTGAACATTGAACATTGGAAATTGGATATTGGACCTTTCAACATCGCATCGGTTTTTTGCCGAATAATTTTCTCTTCTTTCCTTACTATGGGGTTATACAGGAGGCACCTTAAAAATCCGGAATGACTTTTGGTATGAAGTCCCACCATGATATTTTCTCGAACCGTCATATTCCGGAAAACCTGGATATTCTGGAAAGTTCTACCGATTCCCATATGGGCCACCTGATAAGGGCTTTTTCTAATCAGCTTTTGGCCCTCAAAAAAGATTTCGCCGGAACCGGGAGGATATATCCCTGTAATCATATTAATAGCTGTGGTTTTTCCTGCCCCATTTGGGCCAATAATGGAGAAGATCAAGCCTTTTTCAACTTTGAAGGACAGCCGGTTTATAGCCTGCAACCCTCCAAAATTTTTAGATATATCTTTTAGCTCAAGTATGTAATTGGAACTACTCACAATAAAAGGCACTCCCAAATTCAGGGCTCCTGAACTGGCGTAAATCTGAATGCAACATCTTCTATTAAACA
>CAZBOB010000318.1:0-2704 GCA_964492995.1 uncultured Desulfobacteraceae bacterium
TTTATAACCGGTCTTGGCAAAAATGATGATCCGGATATTTATCTGGCCGCAGCCCTTGCCAGCAACGCAACCGGAAATGGAGATGTATATTTTGACCTTACTTCTGTGGCCGAGAATCCGTTTCTTATGGGGCTGGAAGGGGAGGGGATCGTCAAATGGCCGAAGCTTTCCGGCTGGTTGCAAAAAATCAGGCAAAGCCCGGTAGTGGGAAGGCCCGGAGATTATCGTCCCCTGATACTCGATAGAAAAAACAGGCTATATCTGTATCGATACTGGGATTATGAAAAAAAACTTTCCGAATCTATCATCCACCGTTCTAGAGAAGATATCCGGGACTTAGATGGAGCCCGTTTAACGGACGGCTTAAAAAGGCTTTTCCCACAAAACCAAGATAATGAGTTTAACCGGCAGATGCTAGCGGCATACATTGCGGCGATTAAAAGATTTTGTATCATCTCCGGTGGGCCGGGAACAGGAAAGACGTTCACAATGGCAAAGATCCTTGCGCTGCTTTTAGAACTATCCGGAAAAGAGAGACTGAAAATTTTGCTTGGCGCTCCCACGGGAAAAGCTGCCGCCAGGATCGCTGAATCGATTAAGGATGCAAAGAAAACGCTAAATAGCCGTCCGGATATTATCGAGGCGATACCTTCCGAAGCTTACACCATACACAGAATGCTCAAAACCATCCCGGGTTCCCCGTATTTTCATCATACCCATGAAAACCCACTTGATGCTCATGTGGTGGTGGTGGATGAAGCGTCAATGATAGATCTTGCCCTGATGTCAAAACTCCTTTGGGCGGTGCCTTTTGATGCCAGGCTGATACTGATGGGAGATAAAGACCAGCTTGCTTCGGTTGAAACCGGTTTTGTGCTGGGCGATATCTGTGACAGAGAAAATGTTCACGCCTTTTCAGGATATTTTTGCAAAAAATTTGAAGAGGTAACCCAACAAAAAATTGATCTTCCGGTTAAGGAACATAAAGATAAAGCCGGTCTATATGACTGTATGGTTGTTTTAAAAAAGAACTACCGGTTTACCGGCAGCAGCGGGATAGGAGAATTAAGCCGCGCGGTAAACCAGGGAGAAACCCATAAGGTCTTGGGCTTGATGAAAAACAACCCCGATCAAATATTCTGGAAAAAGGATTCACAGCCCCATGATCTGTTACGTTCCCTGGGCAAAAGGGTTATTGAAGGCTATTCGGATTATCTTAACACGGATGATCCATACAGAGCCCTTGAACTTTTTAAACGGTTCAAAATATTATGTGCCGTAAAAATCGGTTCAATAGGGGTTAATGCTGTCAACAGGTTAGCAGAACAGGTATTAACCCGTGAGGGACTGATAGAGCCTGACAGGCCGTCGTCCAATCCCTGGTACAAGGGCAGACCGGTTCTGATTACCCGTAACGATTATAGCCTGAAACTTTTTAATGGGGACATGGGAATAACCCTGCCGGCTCCGGGTTCAAACAGCAAAGATCTGTATGTTTATTTTTCAGGAGATTCGGGCGAACTCAGGCGGTTTCTTCCTTACCGGCTTCCGGAACACGAAACGGTTTATGCAATGACCGTTCACAAGAGCCAGGGGTCGGAGTTTGATCATGTTCTTTTAATTCTGCCGGACCGTGATTACCCTGTGTTAACCCGGGAACTGTTATACACGGGAATAACAAGGACCAGAAAAACAGTGTCGATTTGGGCTACGGAAGATGTATTAAAAACGACAATATCCCGTAAAATCGAGCGAACATCAGGGCTTAAAGATGCCCTGTGGGGAAAACCGGATGATTCAGTGCCGGAAATTTAGAAGTAAATTCTAGATAAGTTCTGGTGTATTAAATGTTGATAATGACCCGAATCCATAATTTATTGAGATGTAACATTTAAAATGACTAAAGTTAAGGAGTGTAACAATGAAATATCAAGAGATAATATTTGAGGAAAAGGGATCTGTTGCGTATTTAACATTAAATCGACCCGATATCCGAAATGCCATAACCGGTGAAATAATCATCAATGAAATCGAGGAGGCATGCCAAAGCGTTCAGAAAAATGATGATATTAACGTCATGATTGTCACCGGCGCGGGTTCAGCTTTCTCGGCCGGCGGCAACGTTAAGGATATGTATCATAAGCAAGGGATGTTCTCAGGCAATCCTGAGCAGTTGCGCAAGAATTACTGCAAAGGCATCCAGCGCATTCCTTTGGCGTTATATTATCTGGACGTTCCCACCATAGCGGCAGTCAACGGTCCGGCTATAGGTGCGGGTTGTGATTTAGCATGCATGTGCGATATCCGTATCGCCAGCGAAACCGCCCGTTTCGGAGAAACCTTTGTTTCCGTTGGTCTGATCTCCGGTGATGGCGGAGCATTTTTTCTACCCCGTATCATAGGATTTTCCAGAGCGTGTGAGCTTGCATTTACATGCAGGATAATCGATGCGCATGAATCCGAGCGGATTGGCCTGGTGAGCGAAGTTACCTCACCGGAAAATCTTATTCAGCGGTGCACGGAAATCGCTTTTGAAATTGCAAAGCACCCTTCAAATATTCTTCGTCTGGCAAAACGTCTATTCAATCATTCACAAGGAAGGAGATTGGAGGAAGTTCTTGAACTTTCTGCGGCCTATCAGGCCCTATGTCATCATACCCCTGAGCATGACAAGGCTATGGAGAAACTATTTTCCGGCAAAAAA
>CAZBOB010000319.1:0-2670 GCA_964492995.1 uncultured Desulfobacteraceae bacterium
ATGGGACGTGTTTGCAGACAGTCGGCTACGGATTTTTTGGAAAGGCCATTATCTGGTGAAGGATGAATTTCAACATTGGTTTTTATTCGGGCTTTTTTTGCACTCCATTCAGTAATTGGAACAACTTGGATAACCGGGACTCTTTCATTGTAAACATCATTGGTTACAATTACACATGGTCTGATTTTTCCGGTTTCTGAACCCAGTGTCGGATCAAGATTGACGTCAATAATCATACCTCTTTTCAACGTTGTCATTCTGGCCATCCGGTTACTGCTGTTTCGGTTAATTCTTTAAGATCATCATCTTGGGAATAAATTTCAGAATATAAATCAGCAGATTTTCTTAGACTTTCAAGTTCCATTTCTTTCTTAAAATGGTCTATGGCCGCCCGGACCATAGAGCTTTTATCTTTAAACCCATAAGCTTTAAAATTGCTCAAAAATTGAGCTTGTGTTTCTTTAACGCTAAACTTAGCCTGTAGCATATGGCCTCCTTTCTAGTACTCATATTGGCACTTAAATTATAGGCCTATTATAGGTACTAAGGAATAAAAAATCAATGGAAAAATCTTTATTTTTCAAAAGTTGTAGAATTTCCGACATGCTAAATTAATTCACCAAAAAATTCTGTGATTTGTAATATGGGTTGATATTGCAGGAAATAGTCTGTAGATGTTTGAGCAACAACCTTGTTCTAAATTAACAAACCTAACCCGGATAAACCGGAACCAAGAAATATTTGCCACTAAGTGCTCTGATTCGTAAGTTTGATGACATATTTTTTTTTATATTGTTTCACCGCCCGCTTGTCCCGCCCCTGCGGGGCTTTGCTTGAGACGCAAAGGCCGCAGAGTTAACTATTATTTCTCAACCTTCAAAAAGTTAATATTATATTGAATTACAGGTAGTTATTTTTTATTCTACAGAGATGCATGTTTTTGCTTTCCGGCGTCCCTGCCCCGTAGTTCCCCGTGAAAGTACCGGGACAAGCCGCCAGATCGTACCGGGGTGACTCAGCGGTGATTTTAAGTTATCCAATTATAATACGATACCGTATTTAAGAATACATGTACTAAGATGAAATTGAATGCATTGATATTTTGGTACAAAAGGGTTTTTGATATTGATTGGGGAGATGGTATCGCGCCGACGCGGTCAAAACGGAGGAAAAATTTACCAACGGTATTTACACAAGCGGAGGTCAGCAACATACTGACCAACATGAGCGGCAAACATAGATCGATGGCCCAACTGCTTTACGGTTGCGGTCTGCGACTGATGGAGTGCGTGCGCTTGGGGTTTAATATTCTTTGTTTTCTTCTATCTTGTCAGGCTCTTTTTTTTCAGGCTCTTTTTTTTCAGGTTCTGAGGTGGCGCCTTTGAAATTTCTTATGGCTTTACCCATACCCGCCCCTATTTCCGGAAGCTTGCCGGCGCCAAAAATAATCAGGATAATAACCAGTATTATAATAAGTTCCGGCATTCCAATTCCAAACATACAATCCTCCTATTTATTGGGCCTCGTCTCTTTGAGTTCCTCCAAAAGCTGCTTAAACTCTTTTGATTTTAAATAGCCGTCTATGACACCTTTATAATCGATCCATATACGCCATACTTTGAGCCAGTCCTCATTGTGCCAGTAATATTCGGGATTGCCCTTGCCTTGCAGCCGATCGACGTAATCAACATATTCTTCAGAACAGCTTTCACAAAAGCGGTAGGGCACTCTCAGATCGCCTGACGTTCTTACCTTTCTTTCTTGTTCAAAGCCGATCTGCGTGCCACACTTTTCGCATTTGAAAACGCAGTGGATGCACTGAAAAATCTTTTGAACCGCCAAAATCTTGCGCTTTCTGATTATTTCAGCTTTTTTTTCTTTGGAATGTTGCAGTTTGCCGTCAAGTTGGATGATTTTAGTCACGGTAATCCTTATAAAAATATATTATAATTACCTAACCCGGATAAACTGGAAAAGTTACAAGTGAACTATTTAGTGCCCATCCATAAATCTATATTGGGCACAAATTCAGTTTCCAATGCAGAAATGAGCAATTTTTCGCAAGGTCAAGGAAATCAAGGAATTACGCGGAGGCGTACAAGTGGTACGCCGCACAAGTGATTCCGCAGATTGACGCAGAGATTGCGGAAAAGAGCCATTTCTGGATGAAAACTATTTAATAATAACACCGGCGTATTTACGTGTCAATCTATTCCAAAGACCAACTTTACTCTTTTATTTTTTTCTATAAGGTTGTACCCTTATTGATCGTAAACAAAATGTTGCAGTGAATACCTGAATCTTGCATGAAAATTAATGATTAAACAATCCTGGCCCAGAGGACCAGGCTTTGGTTTGCCCCTGAAAGGGGCTGTTTTATAGTCAAAGCCTTACAAGTTAAAAGTGACTAAAGTGATCTAAAGTGCCTAAAGTTATGGTGTCGCTTCGCTCCGCTGATTTTATATAATTGACAGAATTCCTTAACTTTAGCTCACTTTAAACTTTAGTTCACTTCAAACTTTTGTAGCGATTCTTAAGGCAGAGCCAGAGAACTCTGACCTGGCCCAAGGGACCAGGTTTTTCAGGGCAAAATGAAAGGAGCCCAATCAATGACAACGAATTTTCGTGCCGATTGTCTTCCGGTTTTGATCGGAAGCCTTCCTCTGCATG
>CAZBOB010000320.1:0-2664 GCA_964492995.1 uncultured Desulfobacteraceae bacterium
ATGGGACGTTCGGCCCGGCGCTCAATGCAATCGGCCCTGCGGACTTTCTTCCGATTCTGTTTATATAGAGATCTTGTGCAGCGGCCATTGGACTGCGCCGTGCCTACATTGCGCACTTACAAGCTGGCTACGGTACCTATCGGATTGACCGATGAGCAGGCGCGGAAAGTACTTAACGGCATTAACCGCGGCAGCAATGCTGGGCGACGCGATTATGCAATTTGTCAGATGCTCTATACCTACGGTGTGCGCGGCGGACAAGTTCGAGCCCTTCGCCTGCAAGATATTGATTGGGCTACTGATCAAATATTCTTCAAGGCCTTGAAACATGGGAAGGACAGTCTGCTGCCTCTGACAAGCGAAGTGGGGCACAGCCTGCTGGATTATTTGCAAACCGCTCGCCCTCCCAGCGACTACCAGGAAGTTTTTCTTACCACTCGTGCTCCGTATCATTCCCTTCCAAATTCCAGCACCCTTTCCGCAATCTTCTCGCGTCATATTCGCACCGCCGGTATTAAGAGCCACAGCAAAGGGGGGCACATTTTCCGCCATAGCTTCGCTACTCGCATGCTGCAAAAGGGGCATTCTCTCAAGGAGATAGCCGACGTACTCGGACACCGGCACCTGGGAACGACTTTTATCTATACCAAGGTCGATTTCAATGCTCTCAAACAGGTGGGGCTGGTATGGCCCCGGGAGGTTACATAATGCAAACTATCGAACTTCACAGTTGGTTGTCCGAACAGATCGGTCGGTTTATCGAGTTACGCCGTCTTTCGGGCACGGATTACAGTTCTCAAGCCCGGCTGTTAGGATACTTCGACCGCTTTCTGGCTGAACAATATCCCAACGGATCATTCGTTACCCGTCACATTATAGATCTCTATCTGCAGAGCCTTTCACACTTGCGTCCGCGGGTACGGCTCAACCGGTATTGTGTGGTCCGCCAGTTATGCCGGTACATCGTCCAGACAGAGTCGCGTTGCCATGTGCCCGAGCCTATGAGATGCGTTACCGCCCCAAAGGTTTTCCACCCTTATATCTTCAGCGAACAGGAAATCAAGGCCCTGCTCTCGGCGGCTTCGGCATTACCACCGCCCAAATCGTTGCGGCCGCATACCTGCCGGACCCTTTTCGGCCTTCTGTATACAACGGGAATCCGCATCGGTGAGGCGTTTGCACTGACACTCAAGGACTTCCACAATGAACTTGATTTACTCTATATCGCCGAAGGAAAATTCAGAAAGGCACGCTGGGTCCCCCTGCATCCATCCACCTCCCGGATACTTAACCAGTATATCGAGCACCGGCTTCGAAACGGCCCAAGGACACCGGACTCACCGCTGTTCATTAACCTGCGGACTCACAGCTTGCGTCACTGCTCAGTCTATCAAACCTTCCGGCAACTGCTTGAAAAGTGCGGCATTCCTCATAACAAACACACCGGCCCACGTATTCATGACCTGAGACATACCTTCGCCGTGCATAGATTATTGGCATGGTACCGGGACAAGCAGGATGTCAACGCCAGGCTCCCGGCCCTGGCCACCTATATGGGCCATGTAAGCGTCTGTTCCACTCATATCTACCTGCGCCCCACAGCCGAGTTGCTTGAACAGGTCAACAATCGTTTCCATAATCACTACCTGCACAACCTCAAAGCCAAGGGAGGAATATCATGAATCACTTATTAGCCAACTACATGAAACGGTTCTTCAGCCACTATCTGCCCGTGCAAAAAGGCCTCTCGGTCAATACCATACACGCCTACCGTGACGCCATCAAGCTGCTGCTGTGCTATGCGGCCGATACACTTGGACTGCCAGTGGATAGGCTTGTGGTCCAAGATATCACGGAAAAGGTGGTTATTGCATACCTGGATTACGTGGAACAAGATCGGAAGTGTTCTCCCAATACAAGAAATGCAAGATTAGCGGCCATCCGCAGCCTATTCGCCTTTATAGCCAGAGAAGAACCAGCCTTGCTGCAGCAATGCCAAAGAATCCGCGCTATTCCTTTGAAACGCACCCAACACCAAACGGTTGACTACCTCGAGGAGAAAGAAATGCAGGCCATCCTCGATGCTGTGGATAGTAACTCCCGGACCGGAATCCGTGACAGGGCACTGCTTTTTCTGCTCTATAACACCGGCGCACGCGTCAGTGAGATTGTTGAGCTTAAGCTCCATGATCTGCGTCTGGATGGGGCTGGGCAGGTCCACTTTCTGGGCAAGGGCAAAAAACATCGTAGTTGCCCTCTATGGCCGGAAACTGTTACTGCTCTTCAAGCTTACTTAGAGCAACGCTCCCCGAAAGAGCCAGGAATCGAGTACCTGTTTCTTAACGCCAATGGCGCTCCCATCACACGCTTCGGAATCCGCTATATCACCAACAAATATGGGGCTGCCGCCCAGGATCAGTGCCCTTCCATTAAAACAAAGACTATTAACCCGCACACTATCCGGCACACTACGGCCATGCACCTGCTGCGGTCAGGAAATGATATAAATATGGTGAGCTACTGGCTCGGTCACGCGGATATCAATACAACGCATATGTATATTGAGATCGATATGGAAATGAAGCGGCGGATGCTGGAGAAGGCTGCCGCACCCGCTATCAAGAAGAAGGAACTCTGGCATAAACCGGACATCCTGCAATGGCT
>CAZBOB010000321.1:0-2663 GCA_964492995.1 uncultured Desulfobacteraceae bacterium
GTCGATGATATGATAAATCTCATCTTCGGTTCAGACAAGGATAACGATGAAGGGAAACAAGGTTTTGATCAGGACTTGCCAGGCGCAATTTCCATTTCCGATGCAAAGCTTCTTGCCTTCCCTATGCGAAGCAATGTTGCCCCCTTTGTCTGGGTCACCTGTCCTACGGTCTTGAAAAGACTGAAGAATGACCTGGAGTTTGTGGGATTTGATCATATAGAGAATGTGCCTCCTGTAAATAAGGAAGAAGCGGTTATTGTAAATGGGCAGCTTTCAGGGGGTATTATCCTTGAAGATGCGGTTGTAACTATTAAATCAGAAAATAACGCCCCCCAACTTCCTTCTGGCTTTCTACAAATTGAAAGACTTCTCCTTATCTCCGATGAAATGTTTGACTACTGCGTTTCGTCCTGCACGGAAATACAGACCCAGATAAAGATTGATTCGTCCAAAGGCACGGCGCAAGAAGGCGCTTTGCGGTATCAGGAACTTCTTCCAGCGGATACCTTGCTATATTCGATTGTTTATTACAGCCAATCAGCCGGGCTTAATGAACTTCAGGCGGATATGATACAGAAGCATATTGAGGATGTGATCAAGGATTTCGTTCAAATCGGCGGTGATGAAACCCTTGGCAGAGGCATCTGCAAAATTTCATGGTTGAAAAACACAAACGGCAAAGGAGGTGCAAAATGAGAACGCTGGGACAAAAGAGAGCGGAGTTTGCTTTAAATAAAGTTGTGGCTATCCAACCGGAAAAGAAGGAAAAGTTCAAGCCTTTTTCAGCCGGTGCACCGGCAATGATATTGCAAAACGGTTTTGGCGAGGCCCTTGCGTTCTGGATCTCAAAAGGCAAGAATGAACATATGACGATGTTCAATATTGTTAAAGAATGGCTTTGCCAGAACAACCTATCGACGGGCCAAAGCAAAACCGATTTTATCCTAAACATCTCACAAATGGATCAAACAAAATACCTCACAGCTCAGAAAGAAACTCTTGCCCTGCTCGAATGGGTAAAACGTTATGCAAACGCCGGACTATAGGAGGGCAAACAATGGTCTATCCGTATTACAAAGAACTGCAAAATCTTGTACCGACAATGAACAAGGGCAACTATGGTCTCTGGTACAATAAATTGATACCCATATCGAATTTTGACTCCTGCAAGGCATCGGATGACAGGGGGAACGAAAACAATGCGGTTTCATATTATTATGAAAAATATAATAGAATTCAAAAAGGTACAATAAACAAACTCCTCAATAAAAAGCATCAAGATCAGGTGGATTTTTGTGCTGCGTTGTCTTCCAGATATGAAAGCATTGTTATAAAGGCCCAATTAAAAACACCTCTTATCACTGGCATTGGGGAAACCCATCCTCATGAAGTCAGCATGGTGTTTGATCATAATTTGGGAATTCCCTACATTCCGGCTTCCGGCATAAAAGGGATCGTCAGATTTGCACATACGTTAGGTTTAATTGATAAAATTCCTGATGGCAAACTCGTGGAACGTGATAAAGACAGCAAATCCTGCCCGCCTCATTTCAATGATGAGGATGATTGGACGGATGTCCCCAAGCTTTTCGGGACCCAGAGCCAAAGGGGCTCCGTTATTTTTCTTGATGCTTACTCCGAAAAGGTGCCCGATCTTCATGTTGACATCATGAATCCGCATTACGGGAAATATTATAATGGAGAAAGTCCGCCTGCGGATTACCTCGATCCAAACCCCTTAAAATTCCTTACGGTGGCGAAAGACACGGTTTTTATTTTCCGAGCATTGGTGGACAATAAAATAGCGGGACTTGTAGACAAGGTAAAAAGCGCTTTTCAAAAAGCGCTAACTGAAGAAGGCGTTGGATCAAAAACGGCGGTAGGCTATGGGAGTTTTGAAATTTGCGATTCTGAAGACACTAAGGTAACAGAAAAAACGACTCCTCAAAAAGAAGAACCAAAACCCATTGACAAGTTTATCTCTGCAATAAAAATACTGAATTCCAGCGATGCTGGGCCTATTGGAAGCATCATTGATCAAGCCCTCAAAATCCTCGAAACCGATGCAGAAAAACGCCAATTCGCCCTTGCTGTCAAGGAGCACATGGGAAAGGGGTTCAAAAAGAGCAAGGCGCAGGTCAAGTTGGGGATGTTTCTTGACGGAAACGAGTGAGTGAAGGAGAATAAAAAAAGGATATTAATAATGGAGAAAGGAAATTCCTGCAATGGATTTTAAAACTGTTTTTAAAAGCCTGCACACTTTCTTTCATAAGAACAATGTGCGCTATGCGCTCATGGACTGGATAAGAAATGAAACATGGGAGGGGAAATTATCCAAGAAACAGAAGAGTAAGGTTGGAAAGATCGAGAGTATTCTCGGAGGTGCGTGAACAAAATGGGGCTCAGGGATACGTTTTTCAAAAAAGAACAACCAGAGGATGAATAGTGAAGAAATGCGGGTTTTATTCTGGAGCGAAAAATGTAAGAAATAGTGGCCTATAAGCTCATAACCAGGGTGGGCAATGGGTATTTTAAAATTAATTGAACACAGAGAGGAGGGTCATTTATGGAGGTTTACGAATATTATGGCCGAATAGCAGAAGACGGCCACCTTACGCTTCCTGAAGAACTGAAAGAAAAGCTTGATCCAAAATCCAAAATAA
>CAZBOB010000322.1:0-2660 GCA_964492995.1 uncultured Desulfobacteraceae bacterium
TTAAAAATTTTGAATTGAATTTGAGAAAATTTAGGCAGTTCTATCCGGTAAAAACCATCTGTATGCATGGAAGCCCGCTTAGCAAATATGACAATAAAAAAATATGGGAAAAATATGATTATAGAGACTACGGCATCATCGCCGAGCCTTACTTTGATATAGATTTTAATGAAGTATTTTACTTAACCGACACAGGAAGATCCTGGAATAATTCAAACGCCAGTATAAGAGATAAAGTCGATTCCAAATTTAATATTAAAATAAAGAACACGCATGATTTGATAGAAAAAATTCAAAACAATGAACTCCCGGATAAGATTATGATCAATGTGCATCCGCAGCGGTGGAATGATGAGTTTGTTCCGTGGGTGAGTGAGTTGGTTAGGCAGAATGTTAAGAATGTGATTAAAAGAATTTTAGTAAAGATGGATGATTAGGATGAGTTCCTTTGGAACTTGCGCCCCGGTGAAATCCGCTACGCTCGTCATGGACATGAATTTCACTGGGTAAAGATGATTAAGGGCTGATTGGAGAAGGCCAATAATTATAGCTTTTATAACCGACTATAACATGATATAAGGATCGTATGCCACGCAACGCATGCAGTTTATGGTGCTATTGGGCGATAAGAAAGCTGAGTTACAGTGCCAAAGAACTATCTAAAAAACTTGGCGTTTCACAGCCATCGGTGAGCAATTCGGTAAAGCAGGGTGAGAATATCGCCAAAACCGAACAGCTGGAGCTTGGAGAAGAATAGAAAGTGAGTTGACTTAGGTTTAGCTTTCAAGTATCTTTATACCATACTGATTTCGCAGAAAAATTCACTTTTATTGGGGTGGCGATGGACAAGATTGTTGAACATTGGATTGAAAGATCACAATATGACCTGGATACCGCAAAGGTTATGTTGGAAACCGGCCGTTATCTTTACGTTGCCTATATGTGCCAACAGTCGGTTGAAAAACTGATAAAAGCCATCATCGCACAGCAGGGCAAAGAAAACTTTCCGATTCACAATTTGAATCGCCTTGCAGAAATTTCAGAAATCAGTAATGAATTGAGTTCAGAACAATTCAATTTTCTTGCTGAATTGACCCCTTATCATGTTGAGGCTCGTTATGGGGATTACAAGGAGAAATTGTCTGAGATAATAGATGAGCAAAAGGCACAAGAGGTTTACAGAAAGACATTGGAGATCCATAAATGGCTTTATCGGAAGACCAGGTAGCAAAAATCATAAGGGGGTTTATTACGGAGCTCAGGCGGGAGATTCCAATCAAGGAGATCATATTGTTCGGTTCCTACGCACAGGGCAATCCCAAAGAATACAGTGACATTGATTTGGCTGTAATTTCAGATTGGTTCAAAGGCAAACCAAAGATAGAAAATATGCAGTATCTTTCCAGGATTGCCGCAGCCTATAATAGTTTAATCGAAGCGCTGCCGTTTACTGAAGAAGAATACAGAAATTTAGACAAAAGATCTTTTCTGGCCAGTATTGTTAAGTCCGGCCGTAATTCTTCTAAATTACTCGAAAAGTCATCGTAAACGTAGTGGACACATTCCAGCTGACTATGCTTCGCATTGAACATGATAAAAATTGAATCCATTCCACAAAGCAAGGGCATCATCTCTCGCCATGACCTGGACGCCCTTCCAGGAAACAGCCTTCGCTTCGCCTGAGCGGCTTGCGATAGCGGGCAGGCTCTGCAGAACGAAAGGTGTCATCGCTTCGCGATAGAAACATACAAAACATTTGGATATGAAGGGATTTCCATAATCGTGTGACCAGGCGTTTCGAATGCAGCTTCATCTTCTGCTACAGCTTCTTCCTCTGACTGACATTCATAGTGAGCCAGGACTCGTTCTACACGCTTTTTGTCCCAACCTGGTGGAAACTTGCTTTTTTTCATCTTGGTTTTCTGATATTCTTAACCGGGGAACCCTGATGATGGTAGATCTGCTGCATCCAGCCAGTCTTCCAATTCGACATTCAAATGCAGGTTTCTTGCTTTCAATTGGGTTAGAAATTCCCAGGGGGCCCAATTCAGTTCTTTACAAACTTCCATTTGGCTTAACTCTTTTCGAACGTATTTGAGCAATAACCGGTCCTGCTTGTCGAGAGAGAACCCTTTTCGCAAAACTTCTCGCAAATAGGCCGAACGATCTAACTTCAACTCTTGAACCAATTCGTTGATTTCATTTAAAAGATCTTCAGGTATCCTTATGGTTGTTGGCTTTGCCATTTTCGTTCTCCATTAATGAGATTAATGCGTCAGCGATAATCTCAGGTGAATATCTTCCAATCTTACCGAGCTTTTCGATGGACTCACGTGCCTTCTTGAACGATATTTTTTGTAATCTAAATAGTTCAACCACGATTTTGGGGGTGACGATAAACGGGACATTAAAAAACCTTGCGGCTTTGATCGCCTTGCCGTCATCTGTGGCAAACAGTGTCCCTCCCAGCTTTATGGCCAATAGCAAGGCCTCTTTTTCTCCCTTGTGAAGCGATAGGGGCAAGGTGGACCGGTCACTGCCAGGGCTTTGAACTTTTATGGCTCCTTTTGACATTAGCGCTGAAATCAAGACGGCATCCGGATAGTTTTTGACCAAATCTTCTGAGGCCACCTCGATGCTTACGGCTTTTGGCACAATGA
>CAZBOB010000323.1:0-2650 GCA_964492995.1 uncultured Desulfobacteraceae bacterium
GAGCGAGAACGCCGCCGGGGGCCGAAAGATGCCGTTTATGGATGGACACTAGTTAGGGCCACTGAATATAATAAATTTCCCCATCTTATTTGTCTTTTGGCTCCAGTAAAAATAGGGCAAAGGATTTTGACGGTTCACCTTACATTGACTTTCACGACTGTGACTGGTATGGTAGCCGGCAATGGAATCAGGAAATGTAGTTGAATATATCGACAGCAAAAATATTATTTGTGCGGTCGTTCTTGAAGTAAAGAATCAGAGACTGAGACTCCTAACCGAAACCAACCGGGAAGTCAACCTTTCGGCAAGTCGTCTGTCACATAAGTGCGAAATGCGCCTGGATCCCTCCATGGGAAGAAATACCTTGGTCAGTACCTTAAAGGAAATAGCAGGCCGGCGTAACGCATTAATAAGCCACATAAATGTCAAAGAATTATGGGAAGTTCTAAACACGGAACAAGAATGGATCGATCTTGATACAATGACCGGATTCTGTTTCCCGGAAAATCCGAGCTGCGATCACGAGTCTGCCGTTGTCAGAGCATTTTTTACAAACCGCTTTTATTTTAAATTTAACTATGATCGCTTTTTCCCCAATACGGTAGATCAGGTTGAACAAAAGATCGTTCAGGAAAGAGAAACAGCACGCAGAAATCGCATCATCAAAGAGGGTGGAGAATGGCTTAAAAACGTCCTGAATGATAATCCCTCTTCCCCGCCCGAAAACAAAACCCAAATTATAAACATCCTGAAATCATTTTATATTTTCGAAAAGGAAAGCAAAACTTACAACCTTGGTAAAGCAATGCTTGTAAAGGCCGGCATCAGTCCTGATGAAGGAATTTTTCAGGTTTTGGTTAAGCTGGGTGTTTTTGATAAAAACGAAAATACGGATCTTTACAGATATAATATATTAACTTCTTTCCCCGACAATGTCATGGAAAGAGCAACGGAGCTGGCCGGTTCACAGCAGGAGTTTTCGGACAACAGCATGCGCAAAGACCTGACCATGCTTTCATTGATGACCATCGATGGCCAGGCAACGTTAGATTTCGATGATGCCATCAGTATAGAAGATCATGGTGATCATTATACTCTGGGAATCCATATTATCGATGTCGGGCAATTTATTAAAAAAGGAGATATGATTGATCAAGAGGCTCTGGCCCGCGGAAGCTCAATTTATATGCCCGATCAGAAAATACCGATGATTCCGGCCTGTCTTGCAGAAAATCTTTGCAGCCTGAAAGCCGGAGAATTACGCCCCGCCATCAGCATTATGGTGAATTTAAGCAGATCTTGCGAAATCATCGACTTTGAAATAATCCCGAGCCTGATCCGGGTAGAACATCAGCTCACTTATTACGATGTCAATATAATTGCTCAAGACAGTAAGGAGATTAGTATGCTCCACGATATCGCGGAAAAATTCCGTGAGAACAGGATGGCTGCAGGAGCCGTTCAGATCTCTTTGCCGGATATTAACATATGGATCGATGAGAATAATGAAGTTACCGTGAACCGGATAAACAGGGAAAGTCCCGGAAGGATGCTGGTTTCGGAAATAATGATCATGGCAAACTGGCTCACGGCCAAATTCCTGGCGGAGCATAACGCTCCGGCCATATACAGATCTCAAACAGCACCTCGTGAGCGACTCTACAAGGGAACTGAAGGCTCTTTGTTCCAGAATTGTATGCAGCGAAGGCTGTTAAGCCGTTTTGTGCTGAATCCGGAGCCTGAACATCATTCAGGATTGGGTCTGGATGCCTATGTCACTGCAACATCACCCATCAGGAAATACTTTGATCTGGCCACTCAGCGGCAGATACGGGCGGTCCTCGGCCTGGAAGAACCTTATACCCTAAAAGAAATAGATAATATAATACAGATGCTTGAACAGCCGATGAGCTGTGTATCAAAGCTTCAATTCAACCGCCACAGGTACTGGTTGTTGAAATATCTTGAAAAAAGAATCGGGAAAAAAGAAGAGGCTGTTGTGCTTTACAAAAAAAGAAACAACTACCAGATACTCATATCCGAATACATGATAGAATGCGATCTGCCCTTATCCAGCGGCATAGATTTGAAGCCCGAGGACCTGATTCAGATAACCATACAGCATGCCAATGCAAGAAGAAACTTATTGTCTGTGTTTATGGGCTGAGGGCTCAATCAAAAATTAATTGCCACAAAGACACTAAGACACCAAGAATAAACTTAGGGACTTCGCCCCGCCTGCCATTGCAAGGCACGAGCGGGCAGGCCCAATTGGAATAGTGGAATAATGGAGTAATGGCCCCGGTGAAATAGAAAAAAAGTTTCACTGGGTAAAAATGATGGGTGAGCTTGTCCTGAACCAAGTTGAAGGAAAGGAGTTTTTGACAATTTAAATAGTTGAGGGATTGGGGAATTTTTTCGATTCAATAGCTCCATGAATAATCAGCGACACCATCATACAAACTCATAAAATCAAACAGTGTATGATTTCGCTGCTGATCATTCATTACGCTATTTACAAAGCTTTATAAGAAAAACACCCCGACTGCTGAAGTGCCTAACCCGGATATTTCATAAAAATTTTCGGGTTAAGGGATTAAAAAGCCATGCGTGTATTATTCTGGTACTGTGATGGTTTTGATTGGGTGCC
>CAZBOB010000324.1:0-2638 GCA_964492995.1 uncultured Desulfobacteraceae bacterium
CTCGCTCCATTCGAAGCTTTTTTACCTCTTTACGGAGCCGGTATAATTCCTCTTTTTCAGGGCTCATATGCCCTTTGCCGGGAAAAGCCTGTTGGCCGTTGGTTTCAAACTGCTTTTTCCAACGTCTCAGAGAACTATGGTGGATGCCAAGGTTTCGGGCAGCTTCTGATACGTTATAGCCCTGTTCGGTTACCAGTTTAACAGCATCGATCTTGAATTGCTTTGAAAATCGTTTTCGTTTTTGGGTCATTGGACACCTCCTTGAAATTGGTTCTTATAACATGCTTTTCAAGGTGTCCACTTTAACTATACCACTTCAAATGGACATTTAAACGTGCTGTCGAACAATGGAGAGTTGCTTCCCATACAATAGAGGCAAACGAAGGTATATTGAAGGATTATAGATTGCGTAATATGCTGAAAGAAACAGCTAACAAGGCTAATTCAGCCGACGCAAAAGGCCGCGCAACTGATTAGCGACGTTCGCGCCGCCGCAGGCGGCGCGAACAACTCAATGGAGCGGAAACCGCTTCGCGGATGCGCTCCGCTTGCCCCCTTGGTTGGGCAAAATGATGACCCTATAGACCCTGACAGAAGAACTGCGAACTTAAACGCTTTTAAACTTCACTCTCAATTTACCGACAAGTGGCTGTCATCATTTCCCCCAAGTCGGGGGTTCCGCTCATCTCGCGCCCGTTCTGTACCAGTAAATGAGCCCAACTATGAGCGCTAAATTTTTTACAGATAAGAAAATAAGCATATGCGCAGTATGTATCTCAATAATCAGTATTGCAATAACTTGTGTGTTTAGCATCAGGCAGTGTAATTTCGAAAATAGATTATACAAACTCCATATTGATCCTACATTGGATTATTATTTAATTCGTTCTATTGATAAAAAATCATTGGAATTTCATTTGAAAAACAATTCACCAATACCAGTTGTTAGTTTGTCCGTTTCCCGTAGAGGATATGTTTTTAGCAAAAAATTGAAAAAATACATTTCGGGAATCCCTTCAATGGGATCAATATTAGACAGCCCTGGTGAAAATTGGATTTTTAGAAATAAAGTCGTTCCAAACGAATCCGTTGGCAAGAAAGATTATCTGATACTAGACCAACTTGTCTTGCACCCAAAAGATACAGTTGTTACGGTAATATTTGAAATTACCTATTTTCGTGATTCTGATATGGAACAATTTGTCGACAAAGCTATTTTCATCTTAGATGGGGAAACAATTTATTCTTATAAGAAGGCTTTAAAACAAGATTTTCTGAAAGAGCCTATTGAACAACTTCCGGCATTTGAAGAACGCATCAAATTGGGTATATCAGCTATTGATTCGAGAAGAAGTGATGGTAGCAAGTTGTATCAAAAGGCCGAGTGATCACTAAATAATAAACGGATAATACAGAACCATTCACTGGTGCGGACGCAAAAAAACTGCGCCGCACAGTTCAACCATTGTACAAATGAAAAAAATAATCAGGACTTTCTATGAACCCTCTCAATCCTCCAATATATGACCTCTTTTATCATCTTAATACCCTTAATGGGTTACTGTTCATCCTTGATAATCAACTGAAAAACTATGAAAATTTATACAGAGAATCAATTTCAAAAACGACTCTCGATATATCAGATATTTTTTCTGGAGCCTCACTTGCAATAAGAGATTTAACAGAATGGTCTGAAGATGGTTGGGCAAGGTATTATCCCTCAGGTGGGTTCTCCACAAAAGGTGAGGAATATTTGAAACTAATCAAAATAATATTGGCTCGCGAGTCTGCATGGACTGTTTCGCAATCTTTGGAGGCATTTGAGAGGTTCTTGAAGGATATTTCCGCAACAATGTTGTTAAACCAGCAGCATGTTGCAGAAACAAAAAATGAATGGGGTCAAACCTTGATCATTGATTAAAATGGATTGACACATCTCATGGATCTTACTAATACCTTAATTGAGCGTAAACAAAACGGGGAAAATATTTGATGTGTTTGATTTATTATGCATTTTAGTAGATTAGGATGCATTTTCATAACTCTTTTATAAATGAGATATAAATTTATTAAAAAATCCCATTTTGTTTACCCGTTGGGAAAGCCGATGAAAGCGCCTTGAGTAAAGCGAAATCCCGTCTCAAGCGGGGATCTTCTTCGTTATCAAGGGCTTGCAGTAGACGACTACGGCTTCGCCCTTGATGCCTCAACTCTGGGGCATCCTCGACTTTCTCTCATTTAGGTTAATAGTTCAATATGGCCAGACCATTACGCATAGAATTTAAGGGAGCCTTATACCACATTTTATCCAGAGGAAACGAGCGCCGTGACATCTTTTTAGGGGATGATGATTATGAGGTCTTTTTAGGTGTCTTAGAAGAGATGTCCGATCGATTTGAGGTAGACATATTCGCCTATGTTTTGATGAGCAATCATTATTTATGTTGAGCTCAACATAAAAAATGTTATGTGAAGCTCCCAGTTATGTGAAGTTTGTCTGCTTCATTTTATAATTTTCCATAATCCCCCTCATCTGGTCAGCAATTTACTGCACATAATTGTTGCTTCTTGGCAAGGTTGTTCAGCCATTGCAGGATGTCCGGTTTATGCCAGAGTTCCTTCTTCTTGATAGCGGGTG
>CAZBOB010000325.1:0-2630 GCA_964492995.1 uncultured Desulfobacteraceae bacterium
GAATGGGAGACAGGCAATATATCATCCAGTCATCGTGCTGTAAATAAAATATCTATAGGGCTTTTAAAAGAAATTTTGATAGGCGGAGTCTTAATTCTGCCGACACGGGAGCTTTACCAGTATCTTACAGATCGTGTCGGGAACTTTCGTGAACTTGCCCCTTATTTTCCGATGTGGAAAGCCCTGGACATAAAAGAGGGCTTTCTGGCTATTATTGCAGTAGAACACGATCATGCAAGCGCTGATGTCCCACGGATTGAAAAGGGAACAAACGGCAGAGCCATGGTCTAATCCTTTTGTAGCATAACAATAAACTCAGTGCGCATGGTATTTGCCATACCGGTGATCTGGTGTTCAATATTCCGAACCAGGCTCATGCCGTAGTTCTGAGCCATTTCTGTGAGCTGTTCATGGATGCCTTTTACTTCTTCAGGTGTGATCTTTAGAATCTTGCTGATCTGGTTGTTGTTTGTCCCGACAACGATGCTGCATATCTTGCCGGGCTTAAGTACCCTTGAGCATTCCGAAATAATTTTGTCCATGTCTGAGAGGTAGGTTTCGTATTTCTCAAGCGGCCTCTTTCCCCGGAGCCCAACCATAGATTCCCGGAGTTTATCGATTTCTACGCCTATGGCATTCAGATGGTAGGCATCATTTTCAAGGTAATCGATGGCGAAGCTATAAGGTGGTGAGAATATTATTCCATCTATGGTTTCATCTTGGATATCCATATTACGTGCATCACCCGTTCGTGGGTTTGCGGTTCCAAGCTCATCCTGAAAGCCATTCAACACCGTCTGGATCTTTTCAGCGACAAAGACGTATCTTTCAAGGATTGCGTGGAACTGTTCCCGGAAGGACTTTCTTTTGCTGCGTTCCGCATACCCTTTGGCATCAAGGAACGCCAACATAAGGAAATCTTGCACGTCTTGTCTTTTGCAGCCATAAGGCAGTTTTGGTGTTGCGCTGACGCTAGGGGTGCCAAAGAGTTTAGTCTGCCCTTTGGGTTTCGAGAGTGCCAACTCGCCCACTTTCTCAAGGAAATAGTTGAAGGTCGAATCGAAATTGACCAAAGCGGCTTTCAGATTGTTTACCGGTACCTTGAGACCATCTATCTTGGCCTTGGTCATGAAGCTGCAAAAAGGGCTTGCATCAATCCCGATTGAATCCATTCCCATGAGGGTTGCTTCTATCAGGACTGTCCCGGAACCCATCATGGGGTCAAGCACCACATCCCCCGGCTTGCACCCCATAACGTTGATTAAACCCTTAATCATCTGTGGATGGAACTTGCCCCGGTATGGGAAAAGGCCGTTTGTTGCGTATCCGGTCTTGAATTGATTGGTCTTGAAAAATGATTTTAGCCTAATTGATGAGTGGTCAGCCAGTTTCAGCGGTTCGCCCTGGCACATTAGAAAATGTCTGGTTGGCTGGCCGTTGACCTTGGCAAAATATGCTCCGTTTCGCAAAATTTCCGCTTCACTAAGAATTTGGCTTTCATAGAACGCCAACTCAAGCTCATAGACTTCATTAAGCTGCGGAACAAGTTCCAAGTGCTCAGGCAAAAGGCTTGTTACCATGCTTTTGCCTAGTATGTCCCTCAGTGAATTGTTAACGGGTGTGTGTTCAACTATTTTTAGCATTAGCTATCCTCTTTCGCTTAGCAAAGAAATATTCCCGGTCTATTTAATCAAAACCGACTACTAAAATTGTAAATTATTCTTTATCGCCATCTTGTGAGGAGGGTATCATAAAATCGAATGCAAGCTGCTTTTCTGAGACCTGATATTTTATGTACTGTTCCGCAGTATCGACAAACCAGTCTTTGAGAGTCATTCCTTTCTTTGAAATAGCAGAATACAATTCGTTTTTGAGTTCCGGGTCTACCTCCAGTACGATCCGGCCACTTTGTCCACGTGCCATTGCGACCACCCATGTTATATTACAAATGTTATATTATATATGTAACATTACATACGCCCGGAACCCTGTCAAGAAAAAATTTTATATTTTCTTTGAGAGGCAAAGCAGGTCAAACAGACAGGCAGTTCAAATCACTAGAACCCACTGATATTCAATGTAAAGATCCTGTGCTTATCTTTTTTTAATGACTGTGAAAAAATGTTCTGATTTATACCTTATTTCTAAATTATCAATAACCTGCCACGCCCCCCCACTTAAAGTGACTAAACTGTTACGGGCAGCTCGAATAAATATTCTGTCACGATACACCTCCTATGGTTTGGGTTTAAAAAGAACTCAAACTTTATGAGGTGCAATTATTTTAAAGCGTTAAATATTTTTTGTCTGAATAATTTTAATAGGAAAGAATTAATGTGGAAACAACTGAGTGAGCGTTTAACAAATTTATTTTGGCTGACTTTTCTTATCTCGAATCCATTCTCTCATTAAATCCATAAACTCAACATCTGACATATCTTCTCTATCTTTTTCATCACAACCTTCATCTTCCATTGCCATTCCAAGGTGGCCTTGAAATTCAATATACAAATTCCATAACTTAGAACCGTATTCTATTGTATTATTGATTTCTGTTCTAATCCAATTTCTTGTGGTATTGGGGACGCTCCACAGTTTTACAGTTTTAACAAATCGGTAATGCTGTAATC
>CAZBOB010000326.1:0-2613 GCA_964492995.1 uncultured Desulfobacteraceae bacterium
AAAGGCGGCCTAAACTATGGATCAGGTGACAACTCTCTTGACACCCGCCGCTATTTACAAAGCTTTATAAAAAAAACACCCCGACTGCTGATTTATTTTGACTTAACCAACCGTGCGCCCGTAGCTCAGTGGATAGAGCGTCAGCCTCCGGAGCTGAAAGCCGCTGGTTCGAACCCAGCCGGGCGTACCATAATAATATCAATAGATTATGAAGTTTCAAAATTCTTAATTATTTGTCTAAAAACTCAATACCTAACACCGTACCCAACAATCACGATAAAAATCAGGGTAAAAACTAACAAATCATGGTAAATAAAAACCTGGGCTCCGAAAGGTGGAAACCAGGTTTTTCGATCTTTTGGTACTGTTTATTGAGGCGCTAATGTCACTTGATAAAATTTTGCTGAACAAAAAAAATGCCACAAAACTATATATAGCAACAAGAAAAACATTAAGCACTATATCTGGTATGCACTGAATTCTCATTACAATATTTCTTGACAAATTAACCTAAAAGTTAAATTATGTTTATTACCGAATTATATTCCGGTCGGCTTTTTAACCTTTATGCGGTGGTAATAAATAAAACGTGTTTAGTTCAAAACTATATTGATAGTCTTGAGGAAAAATATCAAAGCCAACTTTTCGCATTATTCAATCACATTCTTGAACATGGTCCACCTAATGATGAAAGAAAATTCAGGCCAATAGGTGATAAAATTTTCGAGTTAAAAACCCGTAGTGGAATTCGAATATTATGTTTTTATGGTGGCGCATTTTTACGGCGCACTCTAATTTTAACTCATGGTTTTGACAAGCCAGGAAAAATAATACTCCGTCGAGAAAAGGAAAAAGCAATAAATTATCGTAAAGAATATTTTGAAAATGCCGAAATAATATAAAAAAAAGTCTTAAATGGAGAGATGGCATGAAAGCAAAAGATTGGTTTAAAAATAAATTAAATTCTTTAAAAGATAATTATGAATTTCGGTTTGAATCACTTATTCTGGAAATAACAGAAAGTATCAACAAAAGAATGATTGAAAAAAATATTAACCGCTCTAAACTCTCTGAATTACTAAACGTATCTCGTCCTGCTGTAACAAAAATTCTAAACGGAAATTCAAATTTTACCCTGAAAACATTGCTATCATTATCGGATGCACTAGATTTAGATTTGAAGGTAGAGTTTAAAGAAAGAGAAACCAAAGCTTCCGAATATCGTTGGGTTTCTGAAACTGGGTATATATCATCTGGCACTGGAATAATAAAAACTGAAGAAATAGGGGAGCTATTTACTCCAACATCCTCTGATTGGCGTCATCTGGGGAAAAAAATGACATGGGACGAAGCCGCTTAAAATGTTTATTCTTGGAGGTTAGTAATGAGTATTAGTGACAGCTTTAGGGATATGATTGTAAGTGAAATAAACTATAGCATTGAACAGATGGAAAAAACCGATGATTTTGCAGATAAGCTTTATTATTTTAGTGGGATCCAAGCCTTGCTTCAAAGGATATTTAATATAGAATATGATTCAGATCTCGTATTTGCATTTTTTGTTTTTAAATCAACCCACGAGGCCTTTATGAGCAGATATAATGCCATTAAAAAGGGTGGTGAAAGGGTAGTATTATTATTTCAAGATCAGTTTGATGAATTAATTGAAGGATCAAAAGAGTTTGCAAATAAGATTAAAGATAAAAAAAACTTCAGTAACACATTAAAAAAATTTATTGTTTTATTATATTCTACAACTGGTAATGGATATTACCTTCTGCAGAAAGGTTTATTAAAAATATAAACTCTATTTCCCCTTTTTCTTTTCAAATTCAAATGTTTTTCCTGATTGAAAAATTTTAAGGACTCGAGGGCTGAACTGCCCGAAACTGCGATCGATTGTTAGCCCAGGAAGCCGGATAGGGTTTCCGGTTTTTGGCTTCGGTTGCCTATCCTGGGCTTTATTTTTGCTCTTATGCAGCTTGTTTTGATTCATCAGATAAACTCCGGTTCAGATTTTTCAGGTGTAGGGTTCTTTCTGTGCTTACTGCTATGGAAGAGTAAATATCAGAGCCTTAAAATTTGTGTGATATCGTTTTTCAATAGGGGCAAATTTATTTTACATGATTTGCCCTTTGATTTTTTGTGGATTTTCAGATATATGTAATTAATTCGAATTGATTTCAGGATTCCCTGTTGGCAAGGAACCTGAAGTTCAGAATTGTGGCTTAAAAATGAGTCGAGCGTAGATTTGATTCATTTTATGTTCAATTTAAATACGTTTGATGGATGAATTGAGATGAGATGGATTTGGATTGCCGAAATACTGATATGTGGCAAGTGTGATACAAAATAAAATTTAAGGTTTGAAAAAAGACTATTTTTGAACTCGATAACGTAATGGTTTGTCAATAATACAAAACACTGTTCCTTCTAGCTTAGCCTGTCTAATCTGATCAGAGCTAGTTCCGTGGACCAATCTTGCTTTAGATATTTTACGATATTGAGCTGTAACCCGCTCACCCCTAATAGCATCTCCGTGATCATGATAAATATTTGGTTCCCCATACGAATTTGTGGGTACATCTAAGTTTAAAAACTTGAAAGCATGAA
>CAZBOB010000327.1:0-2556 GCA_964492995.1 uncultured Desulfobacteraceae bacterium
ATCATATAGTTGGGCCTAATTTTGATAAAAGGCTTGAATATATTGTAAATGAACTGTGCGAAGTATTTTCTCATGCTGATGTACCTGAGCTAATGAGAGAATATTATGATACTGATTTATTCGGTGAAGAACACAAAGGACCAGACCCGGTAATTCATTTTTATGAAGATTTCTTGAAGGAATATGATCCAGAGTTACGCAAAAAAATGGGAGCATATTATACCCCTGTACCTGTTGTACAATTTATTGTCCGGTCTGTAGATTATCTACTCAAGAAAGAATTCGGTCTTGCTGCAGGTTTAGCTGATACCTCAAAGACAGCAACTGGTGTCCATAGGGTACAGATTCTTGATCCGGCTGTTGGGACAGGGACATTTATTAGTGCTGTAATTAACATAATTTATTCAAGTCTCTTAAAGAACGGACAAAAAGGCCGTTGGCCAACATATGTTCATAATGATTTGCTCCCTCGCCTCCATGGCTTTGAGCTTATGATGGCACCATATACTATTGCACACTTAAAATTAGCCATGGCATTCGGGCAAACTGGCTTTAAGTATTTTAACCGTCGCCTTGGTATTTACCTGACAAATTCTTTAGAAAAAGCTATAGGGCAGGGAGAATTATTTACAGCTTTTGGTCTTGCCGAAAGTATTGCAGAAGAATCTAAAGAAGCAGCTGTAATAAAAAATGAAACGCCAATTATGGTGGTTATTGGTAATCCTCCATATAGCATAAGTTCTTCAAATAAAGGAAAGTGGATACTAGATCTTATTAAGGAATACAAAAAAAATTTGGGTGAAAAAAAGATTAATATTGACGATGATTATATTAAGTTTATCCGGCTTGCCGAGAATTTTATTGAAAGAAACAAAAATGGAATCGTAGCCATGATTACCAATAATTCGTTTATAGATGGAATAACTCATCGACAAATGCGAAAACATTTATTAGAAACCTTTGATGATATCTATATACTAAACCTACATGGAAATTCAAAGAAAAAAGAGAAAGCGCCTGACGGCAGTAAAGATGAAAATGTATTTAATATTCAGCAGGGTGTATCTATTAATATTTTTGTTAAAAAAGAAAAAAAGAAAAATACTTTAGGGAATGTTCAATATGAGGACGTTTATGGTGAAAGGGATTATAAATACGAATTTCTTAATAAAAATCTGGTACAAAATATCAAATGGAGAAAAAATGGATATTCTGAACCGTATTATTTCTTTATGCCTAAGGATATGAAATCCGAAGAAGACTATAAAAAAGGATTTAAAATTAATGAATTGATGATGGAGTATAATTCCGGTATTCAATCTAAAAGAGATAAAATTTGTTTTACTTTTACGAAAAATGAATTAGAAGAAATAATAATTGATTTTGATAAAGAAGATATTTCAACATTTAGGTCAAAATATCATCTTCCACCAGATGGTCGAGATTGGAAAATAGAATGGGCAAAAAAAGATTTAAAAAACGGTTATGCTATAAAACCTGTTTTATATAGACCTTTTGATATAAGACAAACAGCTTATACAAGCAACTCAAAAGGTTTCTTAGCTTATCCAAGAGAAAAAACCTTCAAACATTTTATAAATAGAGATAATATTGGGTTAATAACAGTCAGACAGCAAAGTACTTTTGATTTTCAACATATATTTGCAACAAGGTATATGATTGAAAGTGGAGCTATTTCTTTACAGACAAGAGAATGGGGATATATTTTCCCTTTATATATTTATTCTGAAAATGGAGAAAAAAATCCAAACCTTAATATTAAAATTATTAATGAAATAGAGAAGACTGTTGGTAAAGTTACCCCTGAGGATATTCTATATTACATATATGCGGTTTTATATTCACCAAGTTATCGTAGAAGATACAAGGAATTTTTAAAAATTGATTTTCCACGAATATCATACCCTAAAGATATAAAAATTTTTAGAAGACTTGTTGCGCTTGGCTCTGAATTGTGCTCTTTGCATCTTCTAGAATCCCCAAAGGTAAATCAATTTATAACAACTTATCCCATTGTTGGCTCTGACACAATTGAAAAATTAATTTATAAAAATGGAAAAGTATTCATTAACGCTGAACAATACTTTGGTAATGTTCCTGAAATAGCATGGAATTTCTATATTGGTGGATATCAACCTGCACAGAAATGGCTAAAAGATCGTAAAGGCCGTACTCTTACAAATAGCGATATTGAACACTACCAAAAAATTATCGTTGCTCTTACCGAAACTAATAGAATTACGTGCGAGATAGATAATATATTGAATTAAAAAAACCTATTTTTTTCAATTTTGAATAATTAAAAATATAGAGCAAAAAATGCAAGTTGTGATAAAAATTCTATCAGAATTCCAAGGGATAATAGGGGCTACCGTGGGTGTTATTGCTACACTCATTGTTACAAGCGTAATAAAAAATTTAGGGAAAATATACATTTATTTTCTTGACTGGGGAATAAAGTTTTATAAAATGAGCGGGGTAGGAGACCATATAATCTCTGAAATTAAAGAGGCGAGCTATTGTAGTTATTCTTTT
>CAZBOB010000328.1:0-2553 GCA_964492995.1 uncultured Desulfobacteraceae bacterium
TCATGAGTAAAAACCTGTCCTGCCATGGGTCAAGCCGTGGCGTACCAGTATACGAGCAATGGTTCTTTCAGAAGGCAGCGGCTTGACATGGTAGAACGTTTTAAGGCGGTCTTGTACAGCTTTAGGACCGCAGGGCATATCCCGATTGTATAACTCCAGGCGGACAAACGTCACACACTCCTCGATCTCTTGCTTGGTCCATTTTTGATTTCCAACAGCTTGATACTGTTCATTTTTATTTTTCAACACATTCATTGTCTGCATCGGTGTTTCCTTTACCATCTGTATGTTTTGTTTTATTTGCCTGCTCCATGCGATAGCTGGGTATGTTCAATTCCAGAATGACGCTGTGGTGTACAACCCGATCGATGGCTGCAGCGGTTGTCATCGGATCTTTAAATATCCTTTCCCATTTGGAGAACGGAAGATTGCTGGTAATCATCACACTGCCCCGTTCATACCGTTCGGCCAAAAGGGTAAAAAGAATTTCCATCTCCTGCTGGTTCTGCTGAACATATCCGATGTCATCAATCACGACAGCATCGAACTTATTCATTTTTTTCAACTCCTGTGCCAGCTTCAAGTCCCTTTTAGCGACAAGAAGCTTCTGCACCAAAAACGCACATTTGGTAAAATAGATCCTTCTTCCTTTGTGGATCAATGCATGCGCAATCGCACACAGCAAATGGGTTTTGCCGGTGCCCGGGTTGCCGAAAGCCAGAACATTTTCTGTTTTATCCAGGAAAAAACCTTCCAGCAGATGATTGACCTGATGAACGACCTTTTTCGGCAAACGTTTCAAGTCAAAGACATCCATCGTCTTTTCAAACGGAAGGCATGACTCCCGCAAATATCGTTCGATGCGCCGGTGACGCCGGGCTTCGCATTCCTTTATGGATAGGTTCAGAAGATACTGCTCATAGGTCAAAGATTCCTTTTCGGCGAAACGGGCAACATCTTCAAAGTCCTCCCGGAACGTTGGCAAGTGAAGTTCCTTCAGGTGTCGGGTCAACTCGGATCGAATATCCATCAGTTCACCTCCACGGCTTCCAAAAGAATGTCGTAAAGGCCCAGGTCAACCTCATCGATTTCAACTTCCGTCACTTCCGGGATGCTTTGATTCGTCATCAGAATCACTTCAACCGCATCAAAACTGATGGGCTGATCCTGATCCATGAGCCACCTCAGCGCACCGTCAACACCGGACTCGCTCTCTTTTGCTGCCAAATCAAGAATCTTGAGATATTCTTTGGCAGCCCGGCTTTGGTTGTGATCCATCAGATAATCATAGGCCATTTTGAACCGGCTGGTCGGGAACAAATCGTCACGGTACCGATAATTTTCAAATGCGCCTGGCTTTCGCACCAGCCAGTCAATGATGTGCCGATACTGGATACGGTGATTTCCCTCTCCCCTGAGCCTGGGGATCTTTTCCACCTTTCGTTGCGCATACCAGACCTCAAGATGATCAGCATACAAGCGCACCGTGACCTGTTCACCGATCAGACGGCTGTGTACCGAATATACATTTTTCTTGATGAGAATCGTGCTGTTCGGTCGGACTTTTACGGTATAGGTCGTGTAGTCTCCCAAGCGTTTTGCCGGCAGAGATCTGATCATATTCAGCTCTTCATCAAATCGCTCCCGACGCCCGGCATTCAGCTGATTGAACACCTTTCGTAAAAAAAGCTCATACGCCTCTCGGGTTGTAAAATCCCTGCTGCACCGTAATAAGAGCGCCTGTTCAACCGCCCGTTTCAGACGATGGTGACGTTGCTCCACATCACCATTCTCATTGGCCTTTCCGGTCTGGATCTTTTGACCGGTAAGCCCATAATGGCGCAATAATGCACGATATCTTCGGGTGAACTCATCTTTGCCCGGCTTGTCCAGCTTTTGAACGGCTGCAGACAGCTTGTCCGTCCTGTGCATTAATGGAACACCGCCCAGTTCCCACAATGCATTCTGCAAACCGGCGCTGAGGCTCTCAAAGCTTTCAGAAAAGCAAATCGTACCGGCCTCCCAGTTTGAATAGGTCAATACAAAATGATAGAGAAGATGGTTGAAAGGAATCCCATTGATGGTGATGCCCAGCCCTGACATATGTGTAAAATCGGATTCACATAATTCGCCGGGCTTGTGGTACTGATTAAAAAAAACCTCTTTTGCCGGTCCTTCCAGCGCCCGCCACTGCCTTATTCGGCGTTGCAATGTACGAACCTGACCATCGCTGTAGCGCCCCGGACAGGTCCGCTGCAGCCATTCAAACAGCGTTTTGGCTTCCAGACCGGGATTGATCTCCAGTTTGAGCTTTACCTCGCTCCAGCCTTCTTCAAAAGGATCTTCTCGGGTCCGCCATGTCCTTTCTTGTTTTATCTGACTGGAAAGCTTTCGCTGTCGCAGATACTTTCGAGCCGTATTTTCGGACATCCCAGACTTCGCCGCCGCTACCGATAAATTCTTCTCTTTCTGGTTCAACTTCATCAGTCTCCTCACTTGTTGATCTGTAACCACCCTGTGTCCTCCTTTGTCATTTTTTTCAGAACACAGGAT
>CAZBOB010000329.1:0-2531 GCA_964492995.1 uncultured Desulfobacteraceae bacterium
AAGAGGGCCTGAAAAAGAATATGGCTGATTTAGAATGGGTTAAGGCTAATGCGAGTACACATGAAAGGATAATAGAAGGAGTTATGGCTAGTGCTGATGTGATACCCTTCAAGTTTGGAACCTTGTTTAACACAGACAACAGTCTGAAGGCAATGCTCGAAGAATATGGTGAAGAATTTAAAGCAATTTTGGGGAAATTGGGAGATAAAGAAGAATGGGGAGTCAAGATTTATTGTGATACGGAGAAATTAAAGGGAAGCGTTATCAACGGTGAGTCAGAGATTTTACAAATCGAGAACGAGATCAATTCTTCTCCGCCAGGCAGAGCCTTTTTTCTTGAAAAGAAAAAAGCTGAATTGATAGCACAGTCGGCGAATGCGAAAATTAACGAATATAGTCAAGAAAGTTTCGAGCTATTAAAGGAGTTGAGCTTCGAAGCACGCATAAACAAGTTATTGCCGAAAGAAGTAACCGAGAGAGAGGATGATATGGTTTTAAATTCGGCCTTTTTAGTCAGCAAAGACAAGGTGGATGATTTTATTAACATGGTGGACACCTTAAAAATGCATTATGAAAACAAGGGTTTTTTCATAGACTGCACCGGCCCTTGGCCGCCTTACAATTTCTGTGGTCTTTCAAAGCAAAAGGTACGAAATGCATAATGTTGCAATAAAGTCAAAAGAGGTAACCCTTTTAGAAGTTTTGGACAGGGTCTTAAATAAAGGAGTGGTTGTATCTGGCGATATAGTTATTTCCGTGGCTGATGTAGACCTTATATATTTAGGATTGAAAGTTTTGCTCAGTTCAGTGGAAACTATGGAGCAGTTAAGGGGGGCGCCAATCACCGGCCCCATGCAGGAGGCAACATAACAATGGAACTGTACATATATGGCATAATAGATTCCAGTGGCCGAATGGTTGAATCCATTCGCGGATTGGAAGGAGCCGATGTTTACAATATCCCTTATTGCGATATAGGGGTGGTTGTAAGTAAGTTCACTAAGAGTCCAACTCAAAACACAACCAAAGACTGTGTTTTAGCGCACGAGGAGGTCATAGAAAGGCTAATGGAGTATTTTACCGTTTTGCCGGTCAGGTTCCATACAGTGTTTGATGGTAGAGATGGTGTTGTTTCCCTGATGCAAAGCTATTATAAGGACTTTAGAGATAACCTGGATAGACTCCGCAATAAGGTTGAATTTGGCATAAAGGTCATATGGCCCTCTGACAAAATGAAAGAGCATATAATCAATACCTACAAGAAAAACAACAAAAAAGTGTCTGTACCAGGCGATTCGTCGAACAAAAGATTTATGAGGGACAAGTTTGAAAAATACAAGTTAGACAAGGACTTTCAAAAGAAGGCCGATAAATTTATTAACGTTATGGACATGTTTTTCAGTAAGTTTGTTGCGGAAAAGAAACTTAATAGGCTAAGGACTGAAAACCTGCTTCTTGATGCTGTTTACCTCGTTGAAAAAGACAAGCAGGGTAATTTCAAGGAGGCTTTCGAGCACATAAAAAGTGCTCATCAGGGCTTCAAATTTCTGCTCAGTGGCCCCTGGCCTGCATACAACTTTGTCACTTTGCCGAAAAAAAGTGACTCGCTCAAAGATTCTGGGCAAGGAGATTTGTTTGATAAAGTAATCCAACATAGGGATCTAGTAGGAGCTGATAAGATATGACATTAAACGGCGTGGTCGAGACAGATTTTCCTGAAGAGTTTATTGAAGAGATGGAAAAAACCGACGATGTGCTTCCCAAAAAGATTGATGCTAATCCTGAAAATGTGGAAAAGGGCTTGGCAAAACTAGTGCTTACCCTGATAGAGTTAATAAGAAAGCTATTAGAAAAGCAAGCTATGAGGAGAGTAGAAGCAGGGTCTCTTTCTGACGAGCAGATAGAAAATGTGGGCGAAACCCTGATGAAATTAGAAAACAAAATGGAAGAGCTGCAGCAAATATTCGGCCTCAAGGACGAAGAACTAAACCTGAATTTAGGGCCTTTAGGAGATTTGATGTAGGAGGAACAATGTCTACAGAAGATACCAAAATAAATTGTCCAATCTTTCAAAAGCAAGAACCGGTGATCGAAGATATCACAGCTCAGATTAATAATGCCAAAGATGTCTTAGAAAAGGCAGAATTTGCTAAAAAACTACAGGAAGAGGTAGATGTGCTTCTTTCTTGTCCGGATTATGATAAAAAAAGTACCGATTGTAATAGTTGCCGTTTCATTGCGAACATGCGCGCGAAAACAGCAGGTTTGATTATAAAAGCCGAAAAATTGGCATAATCAAAGAAGCGAGGAATAAACAATGGCAGAACAAAAAATGGTCCATGCCATAGAAGCAACTAACTTGGCCGACATCCTCGAAAGAGTGCTGGATAAAGGAATTGTTATTGCAGGAGATATTAAGATTCAACTGGCTGATATTGATCTTCTCAACATCAAAATAAGACTTTTGGTTGCCTCCGTGGATAAAGCTATGGAGATGGGAATAAACTGGTGGCAGCAGGATTCCTATTTGT
>CAZBOB010000330.1:0-2514 GCA_964492995.1 uncultured Desulfobacteraceae bacterium
GGATAGATAACTAGTCCCCGTCCAGAAATTGCCCTTTTCCGCAATCTCTGCGCCTGCCCTGTGAAATGCGGAGCCTATTTCTCTGGGGTCAATCTGCGGAATTACTTGTTCCCGCCTCGGGGCGGGACGCGTAATTCCTTGATTTGACTCGGGGCGTCCATGCCCCTCGCCCTTACGGGCGGCTATTCAGCCGTCCAATTCCGCTATCCTGCAGAATTGTCCTTGACCTTGCGAAAAATTGCTAATTTCTGCATTGGAAACTGAATTTGTGCCAAATATAGATTTATGAATGGGCACTAACTAAGGAATTTCAAGCATATTTCGAGTTTTCGCCGTTACTTCTCAATAAATTATGGATTCGGGTCAATATGATGATTTCATACACCAGAACTTATTGAAAACTTATGTTTTCGCAACACAGCCAGATGGGATGCATCTGCATCAAAAATGTGATATTATTTTTAAGTAAGCCCTTAGTTTATAACCTGAAGTTTCTCATCAAGAGTTTTCACCGGCGGAATTACCGGAGGCTGGTAGATCATGTAACTCTGAATGGGATACCGAGTCCCTTTCTTATGCGTTTTTTCCAGACCATCCACAAGCAACTCAAGATCTTTTGCCGGAAACGTAAAAAACATCTCGCACTCGTCAGTTCCTGCAAGGATCCGTTCACCTCGTCCAGGATGAACCAAGGCAGGTTTTCCTGACAAGTAGGGTTTTATCGAGGAAAGGCAGGAAATGCCAAAGCCTGTGGTCGATGACTCGATCAATTCACCTGAATGATAAAGGAAACCGGATGTCAAACGGGCCATCTGGGCGGGTGTTCCATAGATCACAACCAAATCAGGATCAACAGGCGTTTTATCCAGGGGGAACATGGCAATTCCTTTAATTTTTCCTGCCGGAATCGGATCCAGCTGCTCTGTTACTCTTTGAGCGAGTTCGATAGTATCGAAGTAGCCCATATCTAAAAAGTATGTTGCCAAATCATTACGATCTTCAAGTTTTTTCAATCCTAACGCCGCAAGACATGGGGAGCAGTTAATGTCTTCTGCCAATACGCCTGCGAATCTCCCCCACCGTCTTGCAAGAGTCGTCCATTGACATAGGGAAATTTGGATTCCATATTTCGATGGTCTCATAAATCCTTCGGGAAGTTCATTTTCCTCTTTAATAATTTTAACTCCAAGGGGAAAAGACTGGGGGCGTATCATCTGAGAGATCTTGTCGGCACATGTTTGAATGTTCATGTTTTCCTCCTTTCTTTATCTTGAAAAGATTTAAAACTGTTCCAAATATTCTTGAAGTTTTATCTTATTTCGCACTTGGGTAAATATTTTTTGTTGTTGTTGTAAAGTATTTCTGTTAGATGAAAATAAGTCAAATTAATAATATTAATATATTTAATTAGGACTGCTTATTTTAAATGGAGTGGCAACAAATCATAGGATTTTACCATGTGGCGAAGCTTGGCAGTTTTACGAAAGCTGCCGGTGCTACGTTTCGAACCCAGTCAGCCCTGACTCAACAGATTAAGAACCTTGAACAAGAATTGGGATGCCGGCTCTTGGAAAGGATCGGCAGGCGTAAATTGCGTTTAACCTCGGCCGGTCAAAGATTTTTTAAATTTTCAGAGACAAGTCTGGAACGATACGAATCCCTTACTGAAGAACTTAACGAGTTAAAAGGGTTGCAAAAGGGTCTGTTGAGAATGGCAGCGCCTTTCACAACGCTCTACCACTTGGTTCCGTTTGCGCTGAAAACTTATGTCACACAATTTCCAAATGTTGAGCTGACCATACTCGATCGGTCACAGCACAATATTCTCGATCTGATAAAAAATGGGGATGTCGATTTGGGTCTGGTACTGGAATCCAATGTCCCAAAAGATCTCACATCGCTCCGCTGGAAGAAGGTAAGAACCGTTTTGATGACACCACTAGGCCATGCCCTGGCCAGAGCTAAAAAAATCACATTGAAACAAATTGGAAAATATCCCCTGATTTTACCCCCCTTAAATCTAAAATACCGTAGCAACCTGGAAGAGAAGTTTCAAAAACTGGGTATTGACTACCACGTCATCATGGAATCTTCTAATGTTGAGTTAAGTTCTCTGTATGTTGAGATGGGACTCGGGATATCTTTTGCTACCATCGTGACGGACTTACCGGAATTGAAAAAGAGAAAGTTGGCGTTTTTGTCAATGGATCATTTGTTTAAACCGGATTATATCGCAGTCGTTATGAGAAAGGACAAGACCCTGATATCATACAAGAGAGCCTTTATTGAAATTCTATTTGGAGAAACACCCGCAAATAATGCTGCATAAACCGGGTTTCCCTGTCATAGCTCCAGTAGTGTTTGCGTTCTTCGTAAGGTGAATTGATTATAAGCTGGTCTATGGTAGATTTGGCCATCAGCAAATCTCAATGATTTTTTTAAGCTCGGCGATCAGGGGTGGGAGATCTTCGACAACTGTTTTCCATAGGATGTCAAGGTTAATGTCAAAATACG
>CAZBOB010000331.1:0-2506 GCA_964492995.1 uncultured Desulfobacteraceae bacterium
AGATTTTCTGAATTCAATGAATGCGTAAAAGAAAAGCAGGAGGTTGAAAATATATGAAAAAGGACATTCATCCTGAGTATCAACAAACAACCATAAGATGCGCATGCGGCAATGAATTGGAGGTGGGTTCGACAAAATCGAATATCCGTGTTGAAATCTGCTCAAAATGCCATCCTTTCTTTACAGGCAAACAGAAACTTGTGGACACTGCCGGACGAATTGAGCGTTTCCGCAAGAAATATGAAAAATTTCAGAACCAATAAACAGCCCATTCACCGATACGGCTAAGCCCTCATAAACATATGCAAAAGGTGATGGGCCGTTTTTTTTAGGCGTCATTCTTTTTTTAATGGAGAGATCTGAATAAGACCCATGTTTGATAGATTGTCAGGTGTTGAAAATCGATTTTTAGAAGTCGAAAAGCTTTTGAGCGATCCCGGAATTGTGCAAGATCGGGATGCATACCAGAAATATAGCCGGGAACATGCCGATCTAAGCAAAATTGTATCGGTTTTCAGAAAGTATAAACGGACCCTAGAAGAGCTCAATGACAGCATGGAGCTTTTAAAGGACAAGGACCCGGATATTAAAGAGATGGCCCGGGATGAAGTCAGAGCCCTAACGCTTCGCAAAGAAAACCTCGAAAACGATCTCAAGAATCTCCTTTTGCCCAAAGATCCCAATGATGATAAAAATGTTATTGTTGAAATAAGGGCGGGAACCGGCGGAGAAGAGGCCGGGCTGTTTGCAAGTGATCTTTTCAGAATGTACACCCGGTATACTGAAAGTAAAAATTGGAAAGTCGAAGTCATGACCCATCATCCGACCGGCGTTGGCGGTTTAAAAGAGATCGTCGCCATGATCCACGGCAAGGGGGCATACAGCCGTTTTAAATATGAAAGCGGCATACATCGTGTCCAGCGTGTTCCGGAAACCGAGGCTCAGGGGCGGATACATACTTCCGCAGTCACTGTTGCAGTTTTGCCGGAAGCCGAGGATGTTGACCTTCATATCGATCCGAGTGAGATTAAAGTCGATGTGTTCCGATCAACCGGTCCGGGAGGTCAAAGTGTAAATACAACCGATTCAGCGGTACGTCTTACCCATCTCCCAACAGGTATGGTGGTAACCTGTCAGGATGAAAAATCGCAGTTGAAAAATAAAAACAAGGGCATGAAAGTGCTGCGTGCCCGTATTCTTGATCGTATGATCAGGGAACAGGATGAAAAAAGATCCAAAGAGCGGAAAAGCCAGATAGGGAACGGAGACAGAAGCGGAAGAATCAGGACGTATAACTTTCCCCAGGGAAGAGTTACCGACCACCGGATCGGACTTACCCTTTACAAGCTTGAAAACATTATGCAGGGAGAACTAGACGAACTCATAGAAAAGCTTGCAACTTTTTATCAGACCCAGGCATTACAGAATGCAGAATCAGCCGAAGTCCAGGGATCCTGAATGGACCATAATAAAACTTCTCAAATGGACCACTTCTTATTTTAAATCCCACGATATAGACAGCCCAAGATCTACAGCCGAAATACTACTCGCACATGTCTTAAAATTAAAAAGAATAGATCTGTACTTGCGATACGATCAGCCGCTTTGCTCAAATGAGCTTTCGAAATTTAAAGTTTTAATAAAACGGAGGATTGAACGGGAACCGGTTGCATATATTGTAGGAGTCAAGGAATTCTGGTCCATGGATTTCGCTGTCACAAAAGATGTCTTGATCCCGCGACCTGAGACCGAATGCCTGGTTGAAGCTGCATTAAGTCTTTTGCCCGAGGATAAAAGTTCTGATTTTAAACCGGCGCCAAATAGCATATTAGAGCTCGGCACAGGATCCGGGGCTGTAATTCTTGCCATCGCATTCATGCGACCGAAACATATTTATTTTGCATCTGACCGTTCCGTTGAGGCCGTTAGGCTGGCCGGACAAAATTCAAAGCGACATGGCCTCGATACGACTGTCAGCTTTTTCTGTGCTGACTGGTTTATGCCTTTAAACTGTGGGAGGAAACGATTTGATATGATCATATCAAACCCGCCTTATGTTCCAACCCGGGTTATTGGGCGTCTTATGCCTGAAATTTACAAGTATGAACCGGTTTCGGCCCTTGACGGTGACAGAGACGGACTTTTCTGTTTAAGACATATTATTAACACTGCTCATCTATATCTGAACCGGAATGGGAGCCTGCTGCTGGAGATCGGTCATGATCAGAAAAATGATGTCCGGAGTATTATCGACCAATGTGGAAATTATGAAGATATTGTATTTACAAAAGATTATAGTGGATACGATCGTGTTGCCCGTATGAAAAAGAAAAAGTAATAAAAAACTGTTGCGTATCAATATTTAATTTGTTAGAAAAGTTGGTTTAAATTGTGTCCATCCATAAATGAGGATTTTTGTTCAAGATCAAGGCATGTGAAAAAAATAACCATCCCAGTACGATCTGCCGGCCCTGTCCCGGTATTTTCACGGGGACCTACGGGACAG
>CAZBOB010000332.1:0-2494 GCA_964492995.1 uncultured Desulfobacteraceae bacterium
TTTGGAGAGATTTGCTGAGCTTAACCGGGTAAGTTTTATGTTCTAAAATCGATTTGTAGCGATCATCCAGCAAGGTAAAATTCTTTTTAAATCGATCCTGTATCGTCTGCAACGGAGGATGCGGACGTAGTATCTCTCCGTTTTCCATAACCTTTTTAAGCAGAGGTTTTCCTTGATCGATGATGTCATCTCTCAAACCGATGATATCTTCCAGATAGCGACCGTTTTGATCTGATTTTCTAAAGACCTGCTTTTCACCGGCCAGTGTAATCTTGCCGGGACTCAATTTCCTGACATCACGGTCCTTGAAATGAACCATTTTGTATACCACATCAAGATAGGGTGCGTCTTCGGAAACCCCGACTTTGGTACCGACTCCGAATGCATCGATTTTGGCGCCTTCGGCAATGACCTTTGCAATCTTGAACTCATCAAAACCGCTGCTGGCAAAGATCTTGACATCATAAAGACCGGCATCATCGAAGATTTTTCGCACCTTTTGGCTTAAGTCCGCCATGTCTCCGCTGTCAAGGCGCACGCCGATGAGCGAATGCCCATTTTCTTTCATCTGTTTTGCAACCGTAGCGGCATTTTCTGCACCGTCGATGGTATTGTAGGTATCGATTAAGAATATGCAGTTATCGGGAAAGGTTTCTGAATAAGCGGAAAATGCCACAAGTTCACCGCTAAATGCCTCAACATAGGAATGGGCCATTGTTCCGGATATGGGAATGCCGTACATTTGTCCGGCGAGGACATTGCTTGTAGCCGCAAATCCGGCAATATATGTGCTGCGGGCAACTTTGTGCCCGGCATCCTGACCCTGAGTCCGTCGCAGGGAAAAGTCGATCAGTGGACGGTTGCCGGCAACATGAATACATCTGGCCGCCTTTGAGGCGATCATGCTCTGAAAGCCGATGGTGTTGAGCAAAAAAGTCTCTATCAGTTGGGCTTCAATAATAGGCGCCGTCACTTCCAGAACAGGCTCATTGGCAAAGAAGATCGTGCCTTCGGGCATGGCATAAATTTCCCCTGAAAAACGGAGTCCGGACAGATATGAAAGGAAGTCGTTTGAAAAAATGCCGGTGGTTTGCAAATATTTTATGTCTTGCTCGGAAAAGCGAAATGCCGCCAGCTCATTCAGAACATCCTCGAGACCGGCTGCAACAAAAAAGTTCCTTTTTAAATAATTTTCTCTGATAAAAAGTGAGAAGGTCGCCGTGGAAACCACCTGGTGCGCAAAATAACTGGCCGCCATGGTTAACTCGTAAAGATCGGTAAAAAGGGGACCCGCCCGGTGTGCTTTTGTCATGAGAATTCAGCCCCGCAAATCTACTTCATCATTAAAGTGCGATATTGAACAAGTTCCTAAGTGAATCCGTTGAACGAAAAATATTCATTCCTGCATCGGAAAATCGTTGAAAAGCAGCGTCAGCCTGATCCGTATAATCCACCACGCCGGGAATGACCACCGGAGATGTGCAATCTTCCAAAAGATACACATTTTCAGCCAGTCTTTTATCCGCGGATTCTATCTCACGCAATAGATCGTCAATGGTCCAGGCCATACAATGACTTTTTGCCTGCCCGGCAATGATGACCGCATCAAATTCCAAAAGTTTGCCGATAAACCCGGTGTTTTTTTGTGCGATTTGATTGCCGTCGTCGTCATCCAACACTTCCGGGCTCAGCACCGAATAATTCTCTGTAAACGGGTTGCTTCCCTTGACTTGAAAATCAGGCAGACTGTATCGAGCGATACCATGGAAAAAAACGGCCTCCTCAACCGATGAAACCAGTGCATGGCCAATCCCTCCCAGCATGGCATGATATGGCCAGATGGTGAGATCGTATTTGCTGCCTTCTTTTAATTTCCGGGTATAGTGACGCAGGAATTTCTGACCGTATGCTACATCAATGTTTAGACTTTGGGCAATCTCGGGATTGAATTTCCAGATACCCTTCTCGACATCTTGCGCAGAAATAAGTGTATAAGGAGCCGGATGGTCTCCCTTTTCATTGACCAGAAAGATACTATGAAAGATTTGTACGACTTGATGGGTATCCATGGTGGGACAAACCTGGGTAATAACATCCAGATTACGATAAATGAATTCGCACAACCTTCTATTGTCATCCACCGCGGCGGTTCCTGAACGTCCGCCGACAAAGATCTCAAATTCCGGGATACAAAATGTGTTCTGAACATCCACGAGCAAGAGACAGATTCTGAAGGTATCTTCAGAGACAGCCTTTATCTCATGCTGCTTTGCCCATTTTCTCGCGTCTTCACTGCGCTCCTGATATCGAACTCTCCATACCTGTCCCACTTTGCCAGGATCAAAATGAGTGGGAATCGGCAGATCATTTGGCGACATGACCGCCTCCTTTTTGTTGAATGCTTTTTTGTATTAAAATATGAGTCAGAATCTTAAATTTCAAGTAAATTTTGGAAATTCCGGACAATTATTGACTATTTGCTCGATTTAAGGGT
>CAZBOB010000333.1:0-2467 GCA_964492995.1 uncultured Desulfobacteraceae bacterium
ATTTCCTGAAACAGCCCTGGTGACACAGGAGTTTGTCACTCCCAGATATCGTGCAACTGCGGCACCGGAATAAAAACCGTGCCAGCAAAAATCCTCTGACACGGTTTTTTAACGTTCTTTCATAAGAGCAGTGCATTATCCGAAGCCCTTCTGCTTGCCCCCCAATCCACCCACCCTTTAAACAATGATCAAAAGAAAAATCAAAGATAAGGGTTTATCGTAGTAATCAACAACATCAACTATTTCCGAACAATTGATAGCTTCGTGATTTTCGAATTTCATCAATAAGGGCAGCGTTATCTCTATTAATGTAGTATAAATAATTAATTGACCAACTAATAAGTTCGCTAACAGCGCCATCAGATTTTACTGCTAATTTATCTAGATAATCTAATGAAAAAGCGATATCGTCTAAAAAAATAAGATATGTAATTAGATAACTATCTTTGGGTTTTTTTAGAAGTAAGCCAAGTTGCTTTTTTAAAAAATTTAGATTTTTTGTTTTATCAACATCTATTCGAAAAAAATAAAAACTAACTATTTCTTCTAAATTAATCGATACCGTATAGTTGATATTAACGATATCTTTGCAAAAGCTCTTTTCTTGTAATATTGCGAGTAAGTATATTACGCTCTCGATTGATTTAATGTCAGCTTTTGGCGAATGTAATATTTCTCGAAATTTTGGAAAGTAAATCGATTTATTCAATTTATATTTATTAAGAATCTCATTGGACTTTTCTGGATCAACGACAATAAAAGTATAGATATCTTCATTAATCTCTTCACTTGTTTTTTGAAGTCCTGCACAGAAACTCTTACTGGCTAGGCTTATCGAGAAAAAGAAGCATATTAATATTTGTGAAACTAAAATTTTATTTTTCATATACATTAATCGTCGTACCTCCAAATTGTTCATAATAATTGATCAGAAAGTTGAGACTTTTACTTTGCTCCAAACTTGGCATTAAAGGACATCCTAATGATTCAGTACCATAATGAGGTCCAATGTAAGTGCGTTCTTTTCCGTCAGGATCAATAACCACCCCTGTCTTTTGCCCTGGCGTCGTATAAAGTGGATGTCCTTTCTGTAAAACCGGTCCATCATCTTCCCGGGGATTTAACTCATATTGCCCAGGCGGCAATTTAGCATCTTTACCATAATCTTTCCCAGTTTTTGGGCTAGTAGTTGGTGCTGGTTCTTTAATATCTTTGTAGATATATGTACAACCAGTGTCAGGATCATAAAAATTCATGATTGTATCATAGCCATCTCTCCTTTGGGAGCCTATCAGTTCAGTGAAGTTAATACTTTTCGATATGTTTGAATCCAATCTGAAGCAGAAACTGTATCCAAATTCTTTAGCGAAGAAGTTGAATCTCCTATGTCGTCATCAGGTATTGTCTGGCTAGGAGGTATGGAATGACCGGACGGATCACTATAAATTAACGGGTTATTTCTGCAGTAGGTATAACGATTGATCAGTTGTGGATCGAAAAAATCCTGAACGATGCTATCCGCACTAATAAACCTCCCAATCAAAGGATCATAGAGCCTGGCATCATAGTTGTATAGGCCTGATTCCGGATCGAGTTCCTGGTCGGTGTATTTGTAGTTGGAGACAACAGTGCCGGAGTGCTCCCGCATGGCGCCGAAGGGAAGGTACTCGGTGGTCTCAGCCGCATCCCCGTTCGAATCAGACGTTTGGGTAGCGCTCCCGAGATGATCCTGGTGAAAATAGTGCCTGACCGAGTCGACCTTCTTGGCGATCCTCTGGTTCCCGGCAAAGATGTAGTTCGTCACCACGCCTGCTGGCAGCTCCCGCTCCTGATGGGCTCCAATGTAAAGGGTAGTGACGCCCCCTGTCAGTTTCTTTGTCCTCACCCCGTCCCCGTCATAGGCGAAGGTGGTGGTGACCGTCCTACGGGACGCTATCCCCGAGCGTGCTTAAATCTTCAGGTGTATTCTCTTTCTTAATTGCAGCTTCCTTCAATAACCCGGCCCATGACATGATGGAGTACCCCAGGGGTCTACCCGCCATCGCGAGGTTCAACAAAGGCCTGCGTATAAGCGAGATAATCATGGCATGATTGAATCATTCTTTCACACCAAAGGGAATAAGTTAAGCACGTTCGGAACTGGCGTCCCGTATTAGGATATGGCTACCCCTTTTCTTGCCTTGACATAAACTATTGATGATACCTCCAAAAAATCACAATTGACACTTAATACGGGCACACTCTTATATAAGAGCGGGGCATTATCCGAAGTCCTCCAGCTTTGCTTGTTCTAGGTTTATCGAAGGAAACCTACCCCAAAAAAAAGGAAACATACGATTATAAAGAAAATCAAATCACCTTTTATAAACATCTTTTATCAGATTTTGAATTAATCCCTCATTAATATCATGTTCAAGAAGATCATTTACGGAAATTCCGTTAATTTTTGAGACATTTATCATACCAA
>CAZBOB010000334.1:0-2458 GCA_964492995.1 uncultured Desulfobacteraceae bacterium
TTTAGTTCACTTGTAACTTTTACGGCCCGTCCGCCTGACTCCGCTCGGCAGGAGGGCGGGCTTATCCGGCTCAGGTATTAGCCAATCATAATATTTTCTTCAGCATATTCAATGCCGTTTGTTAATTCTACACCGGCGATTAAATAGGAAAAGGTTAATACGCCTACCCGGCCGATTAACATTATGATAATAATTAAAAATTTCCCCAGACAGCTAATTTGGGCCGTAGCGCCCATGGAAAGGCCCACGGTTCCAAACGCTGAAACCACTTCAAACAGATATGAAAGAAACTGTGAATGATTTTGACCGGAATACATATTTTCCGGCGTGCTTAAAAGGAGTAAAAAAAGCGCTGCTACAATTATAGTCATAGATATAACCACAAGTGATGTGCTTTTTGCTACCGTATCTTTGGGGATGCTTTTTTTGAACATGTTAACCCGGATTTTATTCCTCATACGGCTCCAGGCAAATTTTCCCAGAACAGCGAGGGTGGTCGTTTTAATCCCTCCACCGCAAGAACCCGGAGAGGCGCCGACATACATTAAAAATATCATAAATGCGAGGGTTGCGTTGCCGAGTGCGGCAATATTGATCGTGTTGAATCCAGCGGTGCGGCAGGTTATGGACTGGAAAAGAGAAGTCAGAAAACGGCCGACAAATGAGTATCCGTGTATTGAAGCATTCTGTTCAACGCTCCAGAAAACCGCCGTGCCGGCTATGATTAGAATGACGGTTGTAATTAAAACGGTTTTTGTTTGAACAGACAGCTTTACCCGTTTCCCTTGTGACCGGAATACGGTTTTATATATGTCATACACCACAGGGAACCCGATTCCGCCGAAGATAATTAACGTGCAGATCACAGTATTGAGAAAGACATCACCGGTGTAATTCATAAAACTGTTCGTGAACAGGGAAAACCCCGCGTTGCAAAATGCGGAGACAGAGTGAAACACAGCCATGTAGAGTGCCTTTGTTAATGGATATTCTTTGGTCCAGTGAACGGCTAGCAGCAGTATCCCGGTTAGTTCCGCAATGACGGTGAACCAGAGAATTGACTTCACAAGCTGATTGATATCTTCACGGGGTGTATGGGCAAAAAGATCCTGCATGGCCATCCGCTGTTTAAAAGATACCATCTTTCCGATCATCAGAAAGATGGTCGCTGAAACCGTCATTACACCCAGTCCGCCCAGTTGAATCAAAGCAAGAATAATATGTTGACCGAAAAGAGTAAAATAGGACCCTGTATCGACAACGATCAGGCCGGTTACACAGACTGCGGACGTGGCGGTAAAGATTGCATCGATGAAAGAAATCGTTCCGGAAACAGTGGATGCCGGCAACAGAAGCAAAAATGTGCCGACACCGATCGTCACAAGATAACTGGACAATAAAATTGTCCCGGGATGCATTTTTCTAAATGCTTTCATGAGTTATCAGAAACCATACAGAGGCCCACCAGTGTCAGATAATGGATAACCAGTTTAAATGAAACAAATTCAATAGTCCATAAATTTTTTTATTTGTGACCGGTCACAGCGGTTATGTTTTTCTTGACTTTTTTGAAACACCCATATTTTAATTTTTTATCCATTGTCGTAAAAGAACTGAATATTGGTTATTCTCTGCTGGAAGTAGATATTGAAAAATCGCTGAAGCTACTGCTTTCGATCAAGATAATGAAATGGTTACTCACGGCACATCCAAAATGATGGTGGCCCAGGGGCTTCAAACAACAACTCAGGCCGTCAACTCATCAGAACTTAAATTATTGCCAAGTAAATTCATTTAAAAGGAAAAGCATAATGGAAGCTATCAAGAAATTTTTTAAAAATGATCGGTTCGCCGATCATGTCGGTATAGAACTATTAGAAGTTTCTAAAGGACGGGCAAAAGCGAAAATGGAAATTAAAGACCATCATTTAAACGGCATAAATATTGCTCATGGCGGCGCCATATTCTCCCTGGCAGATTTAGGTTTTGCTGTTGCTTCAAATTCTCATAGAACCGTTGCCGTGAGCATCAATGTAAGCATCTCTTATTTAAAAGCTACTGCCAACGGAACATTAATTGCTGAAGCAAAAGAAGTTTCATTAAATCCAAAACTTGCCACATATGAAATCCGTGTGACTGACGAAAACAATGATATCATCGCCATCTTTCTGGGAACCGTCTACAGAAAGAAAGATAACATTTAAGCGATCCGACGACGCTCAATTTTTCGATTTACCCTTTCCAGAACGTCCCAAACTTCACGTTTTATACGAAATGCCTTAGGCACTATGAGCAAATGGGAATTAGCGGTTTACGATACTTCGTAAAATAGTCATGACCAATTTACGATACTTCGTAAAATGGTCTTGACTTTCAGTGGATACTATACGCCGCTGGATAAGGGTGATATTGCCCCAAAAAAGTAGACACGGTCAAGCGCAAAGTTTCACCTTCTGTT
>CAZBOB010000335.1:0-2444 GCA_964492995.1 uncultured Desulfobacteraceae bacterium
GGGAGCATTACCAGTTTGTTAATGAATTGTGCTGCTCTGTTAAGAAAAAAGTTTAAAGAAAGTGAAAAAAGTTCTGGACATTGCATTTGACAACCTGTATAGGAGAATAAATAATCCTTATGGAGGGCAGGCAATCATATGCAATCAAAATCTTCAGAAAAGTTTTGCGGCCAGATTGTTACAGAAGAGCAACTGCAAGAAATAATAGAGATTATTGATACATTCCCCAATCTCAGCCGAACTGAACTGGCTAACACGATCTGTGAACTATTTTCTTGGAAAAGGCCGACCGGGAAGCTAAAAGGTGTTGAATGCCGTCAATTTCTTGAACGTCTGGATGCAAATGGCGTTATCTGTCTGCCTTTATGCAGAAAACAGTTTGCCAAAAAGACGATAGTAAAGGTACCCCGAACCGAGAGGACCGATTCACAGGCGACTATTTCAACAAAGCTACGAGAGCTATCTCCCATATTGCTGAACAGGGTTAAAACACAGGAACAAAGACAGCTTTGGTATGAATACGTTGATCGGTATCATTACCTGAGATATCAATTGCCATTTGGAGCGCAGTTGCGCTATTTTATTAAATCTGGTGCAACCGATGATATTCTTGGCTGTTTTCAATTTTCCAGTCCTGCCTGGAAGATGGCGCCACGGGACCGATGGATTGGTTGGACCGATGAGCAACGAAAGGTCAACTTACAAAAGATCATTAATAATAGCCGGTTTCTCATTTTTCCTTGGGTTGAGGTCAAAAACCTTGCCAGTTCGGTTCTCGCGTTGGCGGTTAAGACCATCCCGGATGATTGGCAACGTTGTTACGGCTACCGCCCGGTTCTTATGGAAACATTGGTTGACCGGAAACGATTCAAAGGCACTTGCTATAAGGCGGCCAACTGGATACACATGGGGAAAACGACTGGCCGTGGACGGATGGACCGTGACAACAAAAAGCACGGCGCGGCGGTTAAGGAGATCTATGTTTACCCCCTTACATCCCGATTTCGTCAAGAATTGGCGGGATTGTAAAAGGGGGGCGTCATGGAACTTGCGGCTCGCACTCTTGAACAGGATCCAACAGGGGAATTTCGACACATGATCCATGATGAAGTGGACAAATGGGTTGACCAGATTATAGATGAAGTGTTTGAGAACGGTAAAGAGCCCACGGTAATGGAGCTCAGCCAACTGTTTTCCGAAACGAAACAAAAGTTTTTCGGTGCCTGTTTTCAAGCCCTGATTGAGAAGAAGTACGTTGGTTTATTGGAGCAAGAATATGCCCCTTGCCCGCAATGCGGCAAGGTGTGTAAAAAACGGCGCGGCAACTTAAAAGAGATGGTGACCATGCAGGGCGCAAGCGTTTTGAAACGGCCCTGGTTTTATTGTGTGGATTGTTCCTATGGGTTTTCGCCATTGGACAAGGTGCTTGAGATCAGCCGTAAAAAATATCAGTTTGACGTTCAGGAAAAATCGACCAGGACCACTGCAGAGGTTTCGTTTTCCAGTGGCAGTGAGCTGTTTGCAGAACTCACCGACCACGCTGTCAGTGACCATTTCATGCACGATACATTTGAAGAGGTGGGTGCGTATGCATGCCTGGAAGATGTTATTCCCAGCCGGAAAGAGATAGCCGAACGGTGCCAGGGGGTGAACGAGGGTCCCTGGCGCCCGGTATTGGTCGTAGCCTCCGACGGTGCTCATGTCCCGACGCGTCCCAAAGCAAAACGCAATGAAAAAAGAGGCAAAGGTCGATGGCAGGAGGCCAAAGGGTTCCGTATATATTTGCTGGGCAAGGGTCGAATAGTTCATGTAGCAAGCTGGCATCAAATCCAAAATGAAGAACAGTTTGGCGAGGATCTATCACTTGTGGCATATCGAATCCCACAGGATGATCTTCGCATTGGATTGTTGGGTGACGGAGCCGACTGGTTGTGGAAACATATGGTTGCGTGCTTTCCTGAAGGCAGACAAATATTGGACTATTTCCATTGTGCAGAGCATATCCACAAGGTGGCCAAGCTGCAATATGGTGAAAAATCTCAAAAATGTCTGGAATGGGTGGAAAGTACGATAACGCGACTATTTTATGCGGAAGTGGATAATGTGATTTGGGGGCTTCAGCGGATGAAGCCCCGAGATAGTTTGGCAAAGGAAGAAATCCGAAAACTCATTGGTTACTTGCAGAACAACCATGAAAGAATACATTATCACGGTGATCGAATAGGCGGTTATCCTATTGGAAGCGGGGGCATTGAATCTGCGAACAAATTTATCTGTCATACACGAATGAAACGTTCAGGAGCATGGTGGGTTAAGGAAACGGGAAACGAAATGCTTGGAATTCGTTGTGCGATATATAATGGAACCTATGACAAGGTTTTCGAAAAGTATAAGAAAGCTCAGATGCCACTTTAATCAACTACTTTTATTAACAAACTGGTAAT
>CAZBOB010000336.1:0-2434 GCA_964492995.1 uncultured Desulfobacteraceae bacterium
TCGGTTTCCAAGAGAAACACGCCGTCGCTACGCTGCACCAAAATCAAATGCGTTTGCCCTGTTTCGTCCCTAGTTTTTTATTGAAACGATGGATGATATGGTGATATCATAAAAATTTTTTATTCGGATTTTCAAAAATTGAAGATTGAACACCATAAAAAAATATTTTCGTGTTGATCGCAGAGAAATCGCTTTTCTCAAATTTATTTTTGAGGCCTACGACGGCATTGTGACCATAACAACCGTGGATCCGGATCAGGGTGTCGTACGACTTTGCATTGCTCCGGGATGTGAAAATGATGTTGAGATGATTTTAAAGGATCTTAAAAAGGATATCATGATTGAACAGATAGACTGAAAAAATTATGTTGGCATCGTTGTTTCATAAAGCTAAAAAATACATGAAAACAAAACACTTATATATTAATACCATCGGCTGTCAGATGAATGTTTACGATTCCGAACAGATTGCCAAAGGATTAAAGGTGTTAGAATATAAACTGACCCCATTGCCGGAAAAGGCGGACCTGATCATTGTTAATACCTGTACAATCAGAGAAAAGGCAGAACAAAAAGCTTTCAGTTTTTTAGGACGTATGGCAGGCTTGAAAAGAAAAAACCCCGATCTTATTATTGGGATAGGCGGATGCGTGGCACAGCAGGAAGGACAAAAAATCCTGCAGCGAGTGCCGCACCTTGATCTTGTTTTCGGGACAAATGCTATCGGACGCTTGCCCGGCATTATAAAAACTATATCGTCGAAAAAATGCCGTATTGTGGATATTGAAATGTCAGAGCAAATAGAAGAACTCGACTTTATTGAAGATGAGCACCATAAAGGAAAAGTCGCCAGCTTTGTAACTATCATGCAAGGATGCGATAATTATTGCACCTACTGCGTGGTTCCCTATGTACGGGGCAGGGAAACAAGCAGGAATCCCGAAAAAATCATTAATGAAATTTTCTGTCTTGTCGAATCCGGCGTGCGGGAAGTTACCCTGCTGGGCCAGAACGTAAACAGCTACGGAAATAAAGAAGGGCTCTGTACATTTCCCGAACTGCTGGCACGTGTTAATGAAATTGACGGTCTTTTAAGAATCAGGTTTACGACGTCACATCCCAAGGATCTTTCGGTAGACCTCATGCTTGCTTTTAAAAACCTTGATAAGATGTGCAATCATATACATTTGCCCATACAGTCAGGTTCAAACAGGGTCTTAAAAAGAATGAACCGGAAATACAGCCGCAAATTATACCTTGAAAAAATAGATAAACTGCGTAATATTTGTTCTGATATTGCTATTACATCTGATATTATTGTAGGATTTCCAGGAGAGACAAGAGCTGATTTTGAGGAAACCCTTGAATTAATTAAGAAAATGGAATTTGACGGTCTGTTTGCCTTTAAATATTCAGACCGGCCAAATGCAGCTGCGGCCCGATTTGAAGACAAAATTTCAGAAAAGGAAAAGAAAGAAAGATTACAGCAGGTGCTCTCCCTGCAGTCACATTTTACAACCCAAAAGAATAAAGAACTGGTAGGGTCGACTCAGTCGATCCTTGTAGAAGGGTTGAGTAAGAAGCAGACCCGGATTGATAAACACAGCATGAATCTTGATGTTCAGTGGACAGGACGGACATCAACTAACAAGATCGTAAATTTTTCCCGGGGGGATAACGCGGTATCCTGTGATGAAATCCTTACCGGCCGGATGGTTAATGTCAGAATTGTGAAAGCACATTCCCATTCACTCTGGGGTGAACCGGTTAGCATAGTGCCCATGTTTCTGGGTTCAAGAGGAGAAAAAAGTTATGTTGCATGAAGTAAACATAGCGAGTATGGCAATAGATCCCACATCAAATACACCCATTCTTATCTTAAAGTCGGTGAAAGGTGACCAGGCTGTTCCCATATGGATCGGCTTGTTAGAAGCCACATCCATAGCTTCAGCACTCAGGGACATCAAGTTTGACCGACCCATGACCCATGATCTTTTCAAAAATTTCATCGACAGTCTGGATATGGTCGTGTCGAAAGTTGAGGTATGTGATCTAAAGGATAACACCTTTTATGCCAAGATATATTTTGTATCTCAAGAAAGAAGTTTTAATATGGATGCCCGTCCGAGCGATGCGATTGCCATTGCACTTCGTTTTCGCGCTCCCATTTATGTGCATGATAAGATTTTTGAAAAATCTCAAATGAAGAAAGGCGATTATGAGGTGCTAAACAAAAGCGAAGAAGGGAAAAAATGGGCAGAATATCTTGAAAACCTTTCTCCTGAAGATTTCGGAAAGTACAAAATTTGATGTTATGGATGAGTCTGTTGATTAATGAGGATTTTCGTTCAAGATCAAGGCATGCGAAAAAAATAACCACAGGCATATATTTGATATTCCGAGGATTTATTCGCCACCGAACTTTGGCGAATTA
>CAZBOB010000337.1:0-2403 GCA_964492995.1 uncultured Desulfobacteraceae bacterium
AATTCTAATTTCCTTCCGTCCACCTCACTGAATATTTGAATTAACTGCCTCATAACGGTGAACTCACCAGAAGACAGGGCAATACAGACTTTCACTTTTGTACGGCCGCCCCGCCCTGGCTTTCTGGTGAAGTGCCAGGTTATGTGCGATTTTCCTTATACTTGTTTATAAATAATCCCCAAAGGTCCCAGCATTGCTCAGCCAACTCTAATGCATCAAAAATTTCGCTGCCTGCAACAATAAAAAATTCTGACTTCACCCCAAGATCATCATGCATATTCGCCGATTTATGAATAGAACCTGAAATGTGTGGGGTATCACCGGACCAAGTTTTATGCTCTAAACGACAGTGTTTCGAATAGTTTGCCAAATCAGCACAAATCTGTATTGGTTTATTCTCCGAAATGAAACTTTTTATATCTGTTTTTTTGATACCTATTTTATTTAGTTGAAGAACCCAATCTCTTAAATGATTGCAGTGAACAAAAAATGAATAGACATCATCTTTATGAAAATGTCTGTCATCCCATTCCAGCGAATTGTTGCCACTATACATTCGCCTTATTCGTTCTAAATATCTTCCTACAATCTCGAGTTGTTCCACTCTAATCCTTTGCACATAACATTATATATTATACGGCTGCATCTTTTTTACAGGATTTAATAATATGAGACAATTATACAAAAATAGTGGAAAAACGAAAGAAAAGTCAATATATATAATGATATTAATTTTCTATGCTTATTTTTGACGGCGGCAAACTAATACAAAACTGTAATAAATGCATTATTTTGCTCTAGTTATGGGAATTATGATGCTGCATCATATTTCCAAATCTAAAATAACCTGAGACATATTAATCTAGCGGACTAATTATCCCAAGCTTGTTTTTGCTAACAACATGTGTATATATCATCGTCGTTCTAAGGTCTGCATGGCCTAAAAGTTCCTGTATTGTCCTGATATCATGACCTTTTTCTAATAAGTGGGTGGCAAAGCTGTGCCGTAGAGCATGTACCGTTATTCGCTTTGGTATTCCCGCCCTTATTGCTGCCTGTTTAATCTGTCTCTGTAAATTTCCAGCATAAATGTGGTGTCGTCGAATGATATTGGTTGTTGGGTCAACCGAAATTTTGTGTGAAGGGAACACCCAAAACCATGCCCATTCTTTTCCAGCATTCGGCAACTTTCGTTCCAGAGCACCTGAAAGTTGGACGCCCGCGAGACCGTTTTCCCTATCTTTAAGGTATATTTTGCGCACGGACTCGATGTGGTTTCTCAAGGTGCCTTTGATGCTTCCCGGAAGAACCGTTTCGCGATCCTTGTCTCCCTTGCCACGCACAGTTACAGCCATTCTTGAAAAGTCGATATCCTTGATTCTCAGATTCGTACATTCTCGGAGCCGTAAGCCGCATCCGTAGATGGTTTTTGCCATAAGAAGTTTCGTGCCCGACATTTGCTCGAACAAACGAGTTATTTCCGGTTTTGTCAAGACAACCGGCAACCGCCGTTTCCTTTTTGCCCGGATCGCTTCGCTGATGTCATCGATCGGTTTGTCAAGCACGTGTCGGAACAGGAAAAGAATTGCGTTAAACGCCTGATTCTGGGTGGAGGCAGCGACACTTCTATCCACCGCCAGATGGGTCATGAAGTCCTTAACGTGTGTACTGTCCAATTTATTAGGAGGTTGACCATTCAAGAAATGATAGAATCTCCGCACCCAACCCAGGTAAGTCTGCTCGGTTCGAAACGAAAGGTGCTTGAGCCTTAACATTTTCTTCATATCGACGACGACGCTCTTCCACTGTTCGTTTAAATCCGGGCGCTTACTATTCCGGGTGGCTTGTTTTTTTCTTCTGAAAAACAGATACAGTTCTATGGCTTCTGAGGCCTGCTTGATCTGCCAGTCTTCACGGCGTCTTGACAGGGACTTAAGATACCGGTCGATGTCTTCTGATACGACCCTGTCGCCGGGCGACTTGTTGCAATGGCTGTAAAACTGGCTCACCCAATACAGGTAGAAACCCGCTTGCTTCTCATTGGAAAGGTGCCTGGATAAGAGATAGGATTTGAAACCCTCCATAACGAATACTTACCCAATTAAATGTCATTGTTGATGATTTAGTGTAAAATCAATCATCTACTATCAAGTTCCGTGCCATTTCATAAGGATCGCATTATGATTCGATAAAAAGGCGGCCATCGACAAGCGTCGATAAAATATTTAAAATGAAATCAATAGGTAATGATATGCCAATTCTCAGGAAACGGCGTGTCTCAAGAGGGTTTGCAGCAGAAGAGGGGCAGGGAGCGAAGTCTTCGATGCACAGAAAACAGGGCAGCGTGCACAGTTTTCTGGGCAGTCGAGGATACAGCAGCGCAGCCGGCTATCAATGTTCCAG
>CAZBOB010000338.1:0-2388 GCA_964492995.1 uncultured Desulfobacteraceae bacterium
CAAGCCGGTTCAAACCGATAAGGCTTCCCATTCCCGTATCCTCTACCTGACCTACGCCGACTACGCAAAACGATGGGAGGAGATAGCAGGCATCTTCTCCCGTGAGGCAATCCTCAAAGGTTCCTTTGATAAGTATGTCGAGTCAAAGAAGGGTAAACGAGGTACAGCCGAGGTTGACGCGGCCTTTTTACAGGAGATCGAGCGCTGGCGCGATCTGCTGGCCCGAAACATAGCCCTGCGAAACCCCGCTCTTTCCCAGCGGGAACTCAACTTTTCTGTCCAGCGCACGATTGACCGGATAATATTCCTCCGAATCTGCGAAGACCGGGGCATTGAATATTATGGCAAGCTCATGGCCTTGCAAAACGGCACCCGGATCTACCAGCGCCTGTTCCAGCTTTTCCGCCAGGCCGATGATCGCTACAATTCAGGGCTCTTTCACTTCCGATCGGAAAAAGAGCGACCTGACTACAGCCTTGATAAGCTCACTCCCGATCTTGCTATCGACGATAAGGTACTAAAAGATATTCTCAAAAATCTCTATTATCCGGACAGTCCTTATGAGTTCTCAGTTCTTCCTGCTAATATTCTAGGCCAGGTATATGAACAATTTCTTGGAAAGGTCATTCGACTAACCCCTGCTCACCATGCCGTAGTTGAAGACAAGCCGGAGGTCAGAAAAGCGGGTGGGGTTTACTACACGCCCACCTATATAGTGGATTACATCGTTAAGCAGACAGTGGGTAAGTTGGTTGAGGGCAAGAAGCCAGGTCCTCGAGGTGCAGTCAGTAAGCTAAAAATTCTTGATCCCGCCTGCGGATCTGGTTCTTTTCTTTTGGGAGCTTACCAGTTCTTGCTCGATTGGCATAGGGACGAATACATAGGGGACGGGCCGGAGAAATGGGCTACCGGCCGGAATCCCCGCCTGTACCGAACAGACACCGGGGAATGGAAATTGACTACCGACGAGCGCAAACGTATCCTCCTCAATAACATCCACGGAGTGGATATTGACCCTCAAGCCGTGGAAGTAACCAAGCTATCGCTACTGCTCAAGGTGCTGGAAGGAGAGGATGAGCAGACCATAGCCCGGCAATTTGCCCTGTTTCATAAACGTGTCCTGCCAGACCTAGGCAACAACATCAAATGCGGCAACTCCCTCATCGGCCCGGACTTCTATGACGGCCAGCAAATGACCTTCCTCAATCAAGAAGAGATGTACCGCATCAACGCCTTTGACTGGCAAGCCGAGTTCCCGGAAATCATGAAGAATGGCGGGTTTGACGCGGTGATTGGCAATCCGCCTTATGTCCGACCGCACAAGCTTTCAAAAGAAATCAAGGAATTGCTTTGGTCAACTTTTTCAACGTTTGAAGCAAAATCAGACCTATATTCATGTTTCATGGAGCGTGGATTGTCTTTAACTCGACCTCAAGGATTATTTGGTTTTATTGTTCCCCATACGTGGACATCGTTAGAAAGTTTTACAAAGATTCGAGATTTCATCCTTCAAAATTCTCTAGTATACAAGCTTGTCCAGCTGCCTAAAAAGGTGTTTATTGATGCCACAGTGGAGACCTGCATCTTTGTGTTTAAAAGGATTTCTAAAGGGTTAAATAAAGTATGCAACCAGGTTGTTGTAGAGCGTCTTGAACCAAATCGTGACATCCACTTCGTGCGGAAGTTTTTTCAAAAAGATATCCAAGATGCTTATCTTTACAACTTTCAATTGTATTCACGAAATGAAAGCCAAACCATAATACAAAAAATTAAGAAATGTGGACGCGGTTTGGTTGAATACGTTTCATTTGTTTATGGTTTTAAAACTGCGGACGACCAAAAATTTATTCATGAAACTAAGAAATATAATGAAAGCAAAGCATTCATAAGAAGTGCTGCAATTAGACGCTATTGGAATAGTACTCCATGCGAATATGTTTGGTACGTCCCCGATCAAATGAGACGAAACAAAAAAACGGCACGACCAGGAGAAGCTGAACGGTTCGAAGCAGAAAAGATTATGGTGGCAAGAATGGGCAAATCAATTGTTGCTAATTACGATCCTGGCGGTTTATATGTGAAAGATGCTATGCTTTTATTGAATGCAAGTGCTAATCCGTATTCGTTGAAATATCTCCTTGGAATAATAAATTCTCGCTTACTAACCTATTTTTACCGAGAGTTTTTTGTGACAATTGATGTTTTAAAGAACGCACTCCTTAACCTCCCCATCCGCACCATTGACTTCAGTAACCCGAATGACAAAGCCCGTCACGATCAAATAGTCGGATTAGTCGAGCGAGTGTTGGATCTGAACAAACAACTGGCAGAGGCTAAATTGCCCCAGGCCAAAACCGTCCTCCAGCGCCAAATTGAGGCTACCGACCG
>CAZBOB010000339.1:0-2368 GCA_964492995.1 uncultured Desulfobacteraceae bacterium
GAGCTGACCATAATCGTTAAGCCCCCAGGCCCAGAGCGTGCCATCTGTCTTAATCTTCACGGTGTGATAGCTCCCAGCAGCCACGGATGCTCCTGATGGAAATGGGACTAAAGTAATTGTTCCTACACTAGCCTGGATTTCCATGGACATAAGTCACCCTAACAAATAATTTACCCCAACCCCTGTTTTGACCGCCCTTAGAATCCGTATAAGTTTAGGAATATATTTAACTTATGAATATAGTGCCACTATATTAAAAAATACTCTCTAACAACTTGACAATTCTGCACAGCTTTAGACCATCGCATAAATTCCCGTAGTTTCAGAATATTGGTTCATCTAAGTTGCTGTAATATATACCATATCTAGTACTTTAAACCAGTTCTATATCAATATATGCGAATCCACAGCATTTTTTACTTGACAGGAGGAAAATAATATGACATAGTGACTATATGTTTAATAGTTCACATAAAAAAATAACAATTCTCACTCGTCTCTTTCTACAACCCTCTAACTCCACACATCGCCAATATGAGGCCCTGCGCGCTTATTTCGTCGAGGGCCTTTCAAATAAAGAAGCCGCCAGACGTTTCGGTTACACAGAGGGAAGCTTTCGCGTCCTTGTCCATGAGTTTCGGCAAAACCCTCATAGACAGTTCTTCCTTCCACCTGCCAAGGGGCCTCATAAAGCCCCCAAAAAAGATGTGGCCCGTGAACGCGTCATAGCATTACGCAAAGAAAACCTCTCTATTTACGACATTAGCAAGGTTCTTGATAAAGAAGGGCATAAAATGAGCCCCGTGAGCATATCCCTTATCTTAAAAGAGCAAGGTTTTGCCAGACTCCCAAGGAGGACAGATGAAGAACGACCTCCTGGTCCGCGCCCCATAGTAGCAGAGGTAGCCGACGTCAGGAACCTTGATTTGGCGCCTCGCCAGTTCCGCACCAAATTTGGTGGTCTGTTCCTCTTTCTTCCCTACCTTGCTTCTATACCTTTTGACCATATTCTGATGCAAGCAAGATTACCTGGTTCAAAGATGATCCCTGCGGGACAAGCAGTGCGCTCTCTTCTGGCATTAAAGCTTTTCGGTTCAGCTCGAAAAAGCCACATCATGAGTTACGTCCTTGATGAGGGGCTTGCCCTTTTTTCCGGTTTGAATGCAATTCCTAAGAGAGCCTTCCTTACAGAATATAGCTGTCGCATCGATCCCAACTGCTATCCCACGTTGATGCAACTATGGTTTGATGCCATGGGAACTCTGGGTATCGAACGAGGCACATCCTTTGATCTCGATTTCCACACCATTCCTTTTCATGGTGAAGACGCTCTGGTGGAAAAGCACTATGTCTCCAAGCGCAGCCGTCGGCAAAAGGGTATTTTGGCCTTTCTCGCCCAAGACGCAACTACTCGTGTCTTTTGCTATGCAAACGCCAACTTGCGTAAAGATACACAAAATGATGAGATCCTCAGGTTCATTGAATTCTGGAAGGAGCGCACTGGACGTCTTCCAGAAGAGCTAATCTTTGATTCCAAATTGACCACCTACAAAAACTTGAATAAGCTTAATCAATGGGACATCCATTTCATCACCCTCAGGCGACGTACTAAAAATATGCTCCAACAAATCAATAATGAGCCAATCTCAGCTTGGAGGAGAATCGAGCTTCAAGGTGTTTCTCGCATCTACAGAACCCCTCGAATCCTAGATCGCAAGACCGTCCTTAATGATTATGAAGGCCCTATTCGTCAGATGGTTATTGCTGATCTCGGACATGAAGATCCAACTTTCTTGCTGAGCAACCAGCTCAAACGATCAGCACCTAAACTTGTTCAACGCTATGCGCAACGAATGGTTATAGAGAACAATATTGAAGACGGCATTGATTTCTTTCATATGGACGCTCTGTCTTCTGCCGTTGCAATGAAAGTGAATTTCGATCTGCAGCTCACCCTCATGGCAAGCAGTCTTTATCGACTTTTTAGCTCAAAAATTGGCAACGGATATGAAAATGCCAAATCAAGACATGTCTTTAGAGATTTTATCGATGCTACTGCCAAAATCAATATCACTGAAAATGAAATCATCGTTCATTACCAAAAACGAACCCATAATCCGTTTCTAATAGCTTCAGGGTTTGATAAAACCGATTTACCAATTCCTTGGCTAGGTGGAAAAAGACTCCAATTTATCCTAGGATGACAGAGCGTGGTGTTAACTCAAAAAACTAACATGGAAATCCAGGCTAGCGGATAGTTTCTGAAATAACATTATATTTTATTTTGTCATTGCGAGGAGCGATGTGATGAGACAATCTTCTGGAAGTCCAGCTACTTAGAGATTGCTTCGCTATCGCTCGCAATGAC
>CAZBOB010000340.1:0-2330 GCA_964492995.1 uncultured Desulfobacteraceae bacterium
CTATTGTATGGGAAGCAACTCTCCATTGTTCGACAGCACGTTTAAATGTCCATTTTAGTCGTGGATTCAACTCATGACATGCGACATGACGGTCTGCAAATATATCATTAAGGGTTGCGTAAGCGCGTGGATGAAACTCTCCATATACTTTATTTCCCACAACTGTCTTTGTTTTCAATTTAGAAAAGTAGTCACATCCTAAAAGGGTTGACATGTGCTTTTGAATATCATCAAAAGACGATATTTTTAGTAAATGCGATATCATTTCGCCAATGGAAACTTTTTTATCGTGCAATTGGGTTAATGTTCTAATATCAAGTTTGAGTTCGTCTAACCTCGGTGCATTGTCGCGAAAGGGAGGGCCATGATCTATTAATTCTTTAATAATTGCTCTATAGTATCCCTCAAGACAGGAAACGAATCCAACAGCAAAATAGCGTATAAGCTCACTCTTAATGTTCTTGTGCTCTCGCGAGAGGGGTTGAAGGTGAAAATATGTATAAATCAAGGAGGTTAGTCTTTTATCAGCGTGTTCATATACATCATTGCGATTGCTGAGTCGCTTACGTTTGCTTAGTATCTCTGATATAATATCTCTTTTTTTCATGGCCCTCTCAAATTAATTATACAGCTAACACGAGCATAAGCAGACGGGAAAGATGATGTGCACTGCCTTTGAACAGCTTATAGATTAACAACGGCAACCAATTTCAAAAAACCGCCGAGTTTTCCCGGTCTGCCTTCATGCACAAGTTAGCCATTTCACACTAAGATGATGTAGCATCCTCCGTCTTCGCAGCCGTGTCAGGAGAGCCTGAGTCGGAAGGGGACATGGCACCAGCTTTCTTAGGCTTGCATTTCCGCAGTGTACGACTTGATGCACGTTTTATCAGCGATTTTGCTTTTGATGAAGACTCACCCTCAATGACGTCACGTTTGAGAACGGCTTCAAGAATAGGGCGAAGCTCTTCTTTTTCAGCCTTCACTCCCGGATCTATTCGACGAAGCTCTCGGCGCAAGACGTCAATTACAGAATCGCTTTGGAGAAGAGCACCAATTACAAACCGATTGACAATCTTAACGCGCTGGTGAAACTCGCTAATGGCATCCTTGCTCAAACCTTCACGGCATAGGAGGAAAATCTGCGATTGGTCGTCCTGCTTACGACCATTGAGTTCAAGAAAGTTGAAAGAACAGACCAAGTCGTGACTAATGGGACGTTCAAAGCGTATCTTGTAGATTTCCCAATCAACACCGTTTGTTAGAACAACCCAAAAAATCCCCAGGTTCGCCGCATAGTTTACGGCTTGGCGAAGGTGCGCTTCTTTCAGAGAAAGGCCTATGGCCTTTACTTCTATGAGGTATTTGACTTGATTGTCCAGCTTCACTGCCAAGTCGCAGTATGTCCCTCGAATCGCCTGTTCGCTTGTTATTTCAGTATACTTGTCATACCCAAAGACGCCATCAAGCATGTCGGTTATGATCGTGACGGTGTCAGATTCGTTTACATCCCGATTTTTAGCAGCCTGCAGAACTTTCTGGAATCGTTGAACTTCTTTTGACAGTCGTTCAGAAACCTTCTTGGGAATACTTGCCATGAGTTGCTCCTTTCTCCAGTGAAGGGAATAAATGAATTGGGCTAACCAACAAACCTCGCGGTTAGCGCAGTTTGCCTTTTATTAATGGGTGTTTAATGATGGAGCATGATTAACGGTCCGCCTTCGCTGAAAAGCTATGGCGCGACAAGGAGGTGGCATCATGCTCCATCGGTATTGCAGCCAGTTTCTTGCATACTGTCAGTTGGCCGATTTCTCGGCGCGTTCCATCCAGGCTTTAACCATCAGGCTTAACGAATTAGCAAACTTTCTAAAAATACTAAAAATTCAGTCTGTTAAAAAGGTTCGCTATCGGCATCTAATCGATTTTACAGCCGACTACAATGCCCCCTCAATTCATGTCACAAAATCCCGGGTCTGGACCCTAAGGCAATTTTACCATTTTTTGACGCTTCACCGGATCATACCTGAAAATATCGCCACCGGCATACCATATCCAAAAATTGAAAAAACAGTCCCTCAGTTCCTCACACCTGACGAATACAACCGCTTAATTTGCCATTTCAGTGAACAGCCAGATTCATCTATGGGACTGAGAAATCTTATCATATTCATGCTGAATATAACCATAAATCAATGTTTTATTGAGACATTAAATAACTGATATTAAACTAAAAATTGTTTTAATTCACTATTCAAGACGCGACACCGTTCACGCACTCGAAAGGAGGTGAAAAACACTAATTTGAAAAGGCTGTCTGAAATCGTTTTTGG
>CAZBOB010000341.1:0-2329 GCA_964492995.1 uncultured Desulfobacteraceae bacterium
GGTATTCCTTGCTTTCAGAGTTATTTAGTTATTTAGCCCCGTCCCGCTTTATTCCGATGTTATTCATTTTATCATAGGTGTAGTTGTAATTCATCAAGGGATTCTGGCCGGGGTCTTTTGAGGTGATAGAGTTAATCATAAGCGGGTCGTAGGTGAACTCTTTGGTGCTGCCACCTGGAAGGGTGATATTGGCAGGCCTGTTCCAGGTATAGGAGCTATAGGTGATTGAGCCAATGCCCGGTATCTGGACCCCGGTGAGTTGGTTATTGGCATCGTAGGTGTAGTCGGTTTCGTTGCCTCGGGGGCTTTATCCCTTCAAAAGCTGGGGTTCTTGGCCTCCCTTTATCCGCGGCTCATGTGCCCTCTAAAAAATGAAAAGACAGTTAAGAAAAAAATCTCAACCGCCTTGGCATTCCTTTCTTTTAGAGTTATTTACCTATTTAGCTCCGTCCCGTTTTATGGCTTAAACGGTGCCTTGGGCTACGCCGGTGCATATGGAGAGGTCTGCAATCCTTTAGAAGCTATGTCTGGGCATCCATTGTGTCAGAGAACCTCTTGACCCTTGCCAGAAAGGAGATAGTATGACCTAGCTCATAGTGAGTCATGTAGGTGATATATATGGTACACACCCTACTGGTGTGTCTAAATCTGCCTGTTTTGTACCAAAACGAGTGGTTTGCTTGCCTTAAGCTCCTTATTTTAAGGTACAAGGGAGATTGTAGAGGTAGCTTTGCAATCCTCAAATTTAAAAATTAGCCCATTTATGGATGGGCATTAATTAGTAGATGTCCTACTTTCTTTAAAATAGCTGTTTATCTTGGGGTCCATTCTAAGAACATCCTCGTCGACATGGAATCCATTGTTCTTTATTTTAGTATAAAACACTTCAACGAGTCGATGATATCGGGAGTCTTTGTTTTTCTCTATAAAGATTTCGAAGCTTTTCTTTGCTTCAGAGTTCAATAATCCTTGTTTATCAATATCGGACAAAGGCGGACCGTTTGGCAGACCATACAAGTAAGCATTTAAATACTCATCAATCTTCTTCTTAGCAAGCCTTTTAGTATAAAAACAATCATGTTCAATATTTGAATATTTTCTTAAGTAGTTTTCATACCGGATGATTTTTTTCCTTAAAGTATCCCATGGTACAATCAGCCCAGCATCATCTTCATATCCTTCTTCAATGTCTTCATTTAGAAGTATATAGTAATCGATTACTATATCTGGCAATACCTTTTTGAAATTATTTACAAAATATAATGGATCGAAAAACAGATATAAGCCACCCTCTGTTGTTCCTATCCTTACACCGTTTTCTTTTAGGCCTTTAACGTACTTGTCTAGTTTGAAATCCCCGCTTTTTGTTATAATCAACTCTCTGTTCTTTTTGAAAGGGAAATTAAGGAGTTTTTCATACATCTTTTGGTCATTAATAAGTTCATTAGTCAAGATTGCGATCGTTTCATCCACGTATTTTTGATAATCTTCCAAATAATCTGAAATCTTGTGTAAGTCTATCTCATCTTTAAAGTAATATTTCTTATAAGTCTCCGTTTCTTGTTTTATGTTCATGAAAAGAGTTCTTTTTTCTTTTATTGAATCGGCAGCCCAAGAAAGCGGGACTGTCAAAATGGCAAATATTACAATAAATCTTGGCACTTGCTTTATCATGTTAATGGCCCGTATATTGGTATGGGTCTTCAATATTTGTGTTGATCAGTATGCTATTTTTCCTTTTCACAAGGATCACAAGGATTTACATAACCACCCCATTTGCTACAATCTTTTGTTTTGATTTTGCTCGCGTCTACATGCACATGCTTAAGTTTCTTAGATTGACAAGCTCTTGTAAATCCACACTTCAAAGCAGCTTCTCTTATTTTGCATGGGTCTAAGCCCTTACTCGGACCCCAATTTATAGAAATATCAGCTGCAGCTCCTGTTTGATGTTCCGATCCTTTGCTTTTTGGTCTCTTTCCAGATGAGATAGACAACTTAGTACCTAATTCCCGCTCCATGCACTTCAATTTTTCGATTATATCTTTATTAGGAGGGATAACTCCATTTTTATAAGTAATTAACCCCAATGGATCTATATAGTTGATTGGATTATTTTCCACATAGTCATATAAATTTATCTCATCTAGAAAACTGTTAACCAAATAGAGATAATTGAAGACATTAAAAAATCCAATTGGATCCGGCCTCAGATACCTCCCTGTCCTTGGATCATAGTATCTGAAGTAGTTATAATGCAGTTCTGTTTCGGTGTCATAATACTGGCCCGGGAATCTCAGATTATTCTCAATTGTATTAACTTTGATAT
>CAZBOB010000342.1:0-2294 GCA_964492995.1 uncultured Desulfobacteraceae bacterium
GGATAAGGAGTTTAACATGAGTATAACCGTGGATCCGGACTGGTGGAAAACCCTGTTTGATGAGGTCTATCTGGTAACCGATGCCCGTTCGGTTTGTAACGAAGATATCACTCGTCTGGAGGTGGACGTTATCTGCGAACTGCTCCCGATCCGGAGACAAAGCAAAATTTTAGATCTCTGCGGCGGGCATGGGCGTCACAGCCTGGAGTTGTGTGCTCGGGGATTTTCGTGCTGCACGTTACTCGACTATTCACAGGTCCTGATTGATTATGCCAAAGCACGGGCCGCCGAATGCAACTTGTCCATAGAAGCGGTTCAGTCTGACGCAAGGCGTACGGGATTTCCTGATGAAAGTTTCGACCATGTGCTCATCATGGGTAGCTCCTTGGGTTACATCAAAGGTCCCGCCGACAGCCAGATCATGTCAGAAGCTTTTCGTCTGCTTCGCCCGGGGGGCTGGTTTCTCGTAGATGTGGCGGATAGGAATGCCATCAAGCGTGATTTCAATCCCGAGGCCTGGCACGAAATTAATGACCATACCGTTGTTTGCCGGAAACGTGAACTTAAAGGAGATACCATACATGCTCGGGAAATGGTTCTCAATAAGCAAAAGGGTTTAATCCGCGACCAGACCTATACTATCCGCCTCTATGGATCACAAACTCTTGCATCACTTCTTGAAGAGGCCGGATTTCAACAGGTAACCGTCCGCACCGGCTTTTCACCGCATAAATCCAAAGGCGATTATGGTTTCATGAACAATCGCATGCTGGCCACCGGCCGGAAAATGTGAGTCAAACCTTAAAATAAAAAGTCTTTTGCGAGACCATCAAAATACAGCTCAGCAAATAGTTAGTGTCCATCCATAAATCTATATGAGGCACAAATTTTGTTTCCAATACAGAAATTAGCAATTTTTCGCAAGGTCAAGGAAATCAAGGAATTACGCGGAGGCGTACAAGTGGTACGCCGCACAAGTAATTCCGCAGATTGACGCAGAGATTGCGGAAAAGGGCAATTTCTGGATGGAAACTAGTTAACGCTGGACCACTTTCGGCCTGAAACCTTCTCTCTGTAGCTCTTTGGCGAGTATTGCAGCCTCTTTTTCTGTCCGGAAGGCTCCGACCAGGAGTCTTATTTTGTTATTGTATAATCTGTCCAGAACACTATAAGCCAGGTATCCTTTTGATCGAAGAGCGGCCTCAAGTTTTTTTAGTTCTTCATCTTTAGAGGAAATCCCGATCTGAATGGCAAAGGGCATCTTAACCACAAAGGCATGAGGATACTCTTGCTTTTTCAATTCAACGGCGGCCTTTTCCGCTTCTTCAACGGTTCGATAAAATCCCATGAATATACGATACCAATCTCCCTTTCCAGGAATACATACATGGGAAACGAATCCGGAATTGCCTTTGTTTCTTGATTTCATTGCTTCCAGAATAGATTCTTCCTTATTCTTACGAGAGCTGACTTGAATCGTATAGGGGAAAAAATCTTGAGGTTTAAGGGTATTGTGTCTGCTTAATTGCTGTGTGTTGTCTTCATCATTGTTAAGTTCCGATGGTTTTTGAGCCAATTCGAGGGATTTGCTGCTGTTACTTTTATCTCTGCTCCGTTGCATCCGCACATCCACTTCTTTCATTTTCTTAAGCTCATCCCGGGCTTGTGCCAGTTCAGCTTCCAATTCCTTCAGCCGTTGGGTGCCGGTCACTATATCGCTGGACTGTTTCCGAGTAACTGCAAGAAGTTTGTCCTTTTCTGCAACATAAGAAGAAAGTTCGGCTTGCAAACCATCAACGTGTTCCAGCATGGCAACGTAAAATCTTGCGTCCTCTTTCTCCTTAGAGGATAGCGACAGCCCGAGATAGACTTTCAGCCAAAAAAGTGCTGCGCTGGTGTCGATTTTCGAGTTGGCCGGATGAATGTTGAGCAATGCAGCCTTCCAAACTGCGCGTTTATAATAGCTTGTGGAAGGATAACGCTCGGCCACAATCGCATACTCCTGCGCGGCTTGGTGATACGATGATGAATCCTCCAACGCAGCAGCTCGTTCCATGTGACTCCGGGCTTGGGATTCAAGCTTGAAACCGCGGAATTGTGGCAAACAACCGGCAAGAAGAAAGCATAATATTATGACTATTACATTACGGCGTTCCATGAGCAAGTCCTTGAGACCTTTGAAAAATGTTCAATTTTGTTCAAGACCAAGGGCAATTCTGCAGGATAGCAGAATTGGACTGCTGTCAAGCTGCCCGTAAGGGCGAGGGGCATGGACGCCCCGAGTCAACGCGAAA
>CAZBOB010000343.1:0-2274 GCA_964492995.1 uncultured Desulfobacteraceae bacterium
GAGCTTTTCTATCGAAATTTTAAACACTTAGCGTGGTCCGACCCCAAATTCCAAACAGAATCCTAGTGCCAAATCGCTTCTTTGCTTCATACAGCCATCGTAACCACCGCCTGCGATCCCTGGCGAATTTCAGTAAAAACTCCTTCTTGTGGCACCGATGCGTTATATGCCAAATCAAACCCGGTATGTAGTATCGGTTTCCCCGTGGCATAAGTATCCTAAGCTACATTATTTTTCTTAGAAGCCTGTTTTTGACATTAAAATCATCACGCTAAGACTCGATAAACACTATTATTTTACTGTTTTTAATGTTTTATCAATATATTATCTCGGTCCGACCCCAGAGGTCCTTTATTTTTTGCAAATCCATCAATTGCGAGAATGAAGGGTAGTGAAATTCCCGTCTGATGGAATGGCATGTAGGCACCAGGAATAAATGTTCTATGAATCTGCTTTCGCAAGCTTAACCCCCCACTTTGACACAAAATTATTCATCTCCGTCAAAATGCTCTTCCCCCAAGTACCTATCATCTCCTTTGTAACAGTTTCCGTTTCCCATGGTCTGTTTTTTAGAGGTTCAGCAACTTGATAGTACATACAATCTTCGGGATTATAATTACACAAATCGAGACTCCAAGTAGGGTCATAATGCAGCGACCTTTTTTTTACCCATACGTGAATTATAGGGCCTTCTTCTTCATTATTGAAAGCAAACCCTGTGACAATATCCCAACCTTTTTCACCTTTGTCTCGCATTGCAGCAACAACGCATATGCTGTTACTTTGGCATTTTCCACAACGCATTCTTTGTGGCCCACCACCAGACTCAGGAATATTGAAGACGGCTACAAATCTTTTATTTCCAGCGTCCATAACGTTATCAGGGGGCTTTCGGACGTCAACTTTTTTGAGCAACCTTTTCTCTACCAGTTCTTTAATAGTCATATGCTAAATCTGTCCCACACCAGCGCGATGTTGGGAGTTCTATACACTAAGCTATTCGATTAAAGGCATCTCTGCTGCTTGAAGCTCACGCTTGAGTTCGGTCTTCCACCTTCCATCGTCGTCCATTTTGATATATACGATTCCATCGAAATCCGACGGAGTTTCTAAACCGGGAGTGACTAATGCGCATATTCGGCTCTGGCCGAGGTGGGATAGGAAGTAGCCGAGTTCCAGAATAACGTTTTGGCGAGCGCGAGGTTCTAACTTGTCATCTTTTAGACCCCCGACATCATCGTCTGTCATCAGCACGATGGCAAAAGTTACAAGTTCAGCTTCTTCGATGAATTTGGTCAATAAATGTCGCCCCATATTAGGTTGCTCATGAAGAACTATACCAATTAGTCCAACTCCAGATAGGAATTTAACAACTTCATCTCTTGCAGATTCATTCTGACCGTGGACCACAAACACCCTATTCGGTGATTTACGTAAAGTTTCATCAGCTTTTTGATTGGGTACTTCAGGAAATGTAGGAGTTGAATCGATCCACAAATCAGGTTCACCGTCATTTGTTTCCTCAGCAGTGACATCTTTGGTAGCCGAGGTAGTTTTATTTATAATAAAAAATGAGAATAGGAACTTCTCTGCGGTAATCGCAGTTGGATTCTCAAAAGCAAATTTGATAATGGCGTTTGCACGGTCTCTTCGGCTACCTACTTCCCGTCCCGCAACCAAGCTATCCACTCCAGCTTCCAGTAAAAAATCGTCAATTTCTGTGTGGCCCCATTCTGAGATAACATTTCGAGCACTGAGGAGGGCTGACCTGATAGGCAAACGAAGCAGCTTATTGTCAAATTTGGATGTCAAAGTATCATCGAGCACATAGCCCGCTTTGGAAAGAATAGAAAATAGATCACGATTTTTAATAGCCCAGTGATTTCGACTGAATTCGAATTGTTCAATATCGAGCTCATCTCGAATTTTCCAGATAGAATCATTTATAATTTCATGCTCAACCGGAAGTGTTATAGCTTTAAGGTTGATTTCTGTATCAGAAACATCAATATCAAGAATCTGTGCTATATAAGCCGACTCTTGTCCTCGCCCTTCTTGCATTAAAATACACGGCCATGATTTTATACATTCAATTGCTTCTATTGAAAGAGGTCGGTATAATTCTGAAATCGTATCATCTGTGTATTCGAGGAACCGATTTCTTTCCATATTAAACCTTCCCTCGTTTCTTTCCTCAACTTGGTAGGACACAAAAAGACTATACATAATATTTTATTCCCAATCAGAGTATTAACCGATTCTATATCGCCCAAC
>CAZBOB010000344.1:0-2270 GCA_964492995.1 uncultured Desulfobacteraceae bacterium
TCAAGATTTACCATCTATGGGCAACATTACCTCAAATACGGCACCCGGTCCGCCACTGTCTCTGAGTTTTAACGTGCCGCCATGTTTCCGGACGATTTCATGGCAGATGTATAATCCAAGGCCGGTTCCCTTGCCAACCTCTTTGGTTGTAAAAAAGGGCTTGAAAATGTCCTGCCGGATAGATTCGGGAATGCCGGGCCCGGTATCTTTGCAAGAAAAAACCACCCGGCTTTTATCAGGGTCAAACCATGTATCAAGGTATATGACTCCCTTGTTATGGATAACAGACTGAATGGCATTTTGAATAATATTCAGCGCCACCTGACCCAAATTGGCAAAATTCCCCTGGATATCCGGGAGGTCCCGGTCATAATTTTCCACGATTTCGAGACCATGATGTTTATACTGGTTGTACATAATCCGTAGCGCATCTTTTACAACCGAATTGATGCTCACCGCTTCCGAATAGGTCTGGGTCTGTCGGGAGAGCCCCAGAAGACTCGCCACAATCGACTTGGCCCTGCCGAGTTCCTTATCGGCAAACTTGAGATCGTCTATCAAGTCCGGGTCAAAAGGATTCTGTCGATCCCATTGCTCAATATCTTCTATGGTAGCCTGTACCAGACTGGTAACGGTTGTCAACGGATTGTTCAGTTCATGGGCAACCCCTGCAACCAATTGTCCGATTGCGGCAAGACTTTCCGATCGGATTAACATGTCCTGGGTTCGCTCCTTTTCAGATAGAGCGTGTTTAAGATCTGTGGTCCTTTCTTCGACCTTTTTCTCAAGATTCTCTTTCAGGTCATTGAGCAACTTATAGGAACGCGCATTCTCAACAGCAAGTGAACTCTGTCCGGCAAGTGTTTCAAGAAGATCCATATCTTCACTCGTGAAAAGATCCCCGGAAAATTTCTCCCCCAGAACAATAAATCCGTTCAGATTCTCTTCAAAGATCATCGGAAGAACAATTTCTGCGCCCAACCTATCCATATCTTTGAGTACATCCGGTATCTCAGGCGCTGAAATCTTTTGCTTAAGATTTTTCCTCATAACGGGCCGGCGGTGATTTTTCATGAATTTAACCACACAAGTATCCGTGTTTATAAAAATGGAGCGACCCTGATCAATCGGTTCCCCTCGGGTAGAAAAATTTAAATAACTTGAACCGGATGTATCCCTTAAAAAAAGAGAACAATGACGAACTTTCATAGTATCGACAACCGTATCCATCAGAAGTTTACCGATTTCCTCATAATCGAGCACGGATACGATTAACTGGCTGACCCGTTTGATGGTTTTCTGATAATCATACTTGCCTTTGTAGAAGATGCGATCGATAACGACCTGTATTTTTGATTTTAGCGGTCCGAAAACAAAAGCGATTAAAAGAAAAAAGCATATGGGAAAATAAATGGAATCTGAAAAATTAAAATTCTTAAAGACCTTATCCGCCATAATGATGATCAGAGCATATAAGCAGGTTAGAAGTGCGGTCAAAATTGAATAGATAAGACTTTTTTTGATAAATATTCCCATGTCAAGAAGATCGTGCTTAAAAAGTCCGACAGCAAAAATAATAAGGGGAGCAAAACTTAAATTTCCGGGGGGATATACCGAATATCCATAGACCGGAAAGACATTTAACCCGTTAATTAGGCCCATAATGCCAAATCCGGCAAACAAATATTTAAGCCGGTTTTTGTGGGAACTGTTTGTTTCTTTGCGGATGGCATTCACCAGCTCTATCAGGACATACAGGGTAACGAAAAGCGCAGCCAGTCCTGAAAAAAAATAAAGGCTTCCGGCCTTAGCAAAATAACCGAAATAATGTTTCTGCATGGACTCGATATAAAAAGGAGTCGGCGTAACGCACATCAGAATAAATGCATAGGCATATGCACCTTGGATAAGCCATTTTCGCCCCGAAATATTAAGATAGGTGTGAAAAAAGTGAATGTATACGGGGAATAGATACACAATAAAAAAATGATCTGTACGACTGACCAAAAGAGCGGTTTCGGCCGATGTAACATTGAAAGCGAAAAGTATGTCGATATAAAGAAAGGATCCGAGGATGCAGATCGTAAAAAAAAGCAAGTTGGTTTTTGTTCTGGGGCCATAGAAAATAGCCAGTCCGGCAAGCCCGAGAAAGCAGAACAATGTCAATAATGGCGGAATGCTATAAAAAGTCATGGTATTTTAAACTATTTTATTCAGTGTCCATCCATAAATGAGGATTTTTGTTCAAGATCAAGGCATGTGAAAAAAAT
>CAZBOB010000345.1:0-2265 GCA_964492995.1 uncultured Desulfobacteraceae bacterium
GTTTTTACCGGATAGAACTGCCTAAATTTTCTCAAATTCAATTCAAAATTTTTAATTGATAATTCATAATTGCCTCGACAGAGGCTAAGGTTTTCCCAAATTCAACCCACACACTAGGGCCAGCCCCGGCATTGTTCCATTTCCACGGAATTACGGAATTAATAACAAAATAAATTCAAGCTCCGACACTGAATTGCATATTTTTCAGTACATGACGAAAATAGTCATTAGACCATACATCCAGATCTTGAGGGCGGAGAATAAAGGTAATTACATCGGTTTTGGCCGCATCAAAGTCAACCGATTCTATGCGCCGGTCAATCATGTTGATACACCGGTCTTCGTCCAATGGCGCTTTTTCCTTATAAAACCCTTTCTGCCTTAGCCGCGCCTCAAGATGCGGGAGTAAAAGCGGGATTTTTTTTCGCACAAGAAAGGCAAAATCATACCAGTCCCTGCCCTTAACTCTGTTCTGCCATCCCCGGGACAGGACCGCGTCCATTTTTCCCGCCAAAAGAGAAGGCCCGGAATACGCCTGGATGGAAAAGGGAACCGGATCGTCAATATAGGCAACATTAAAATCAGCATAAGGGGGAGGATCAATATCGACCTCAAGCTTAACCTTGCAGACCGCGTTTCGATGAATCCTGTCGGCAATGGCCTTGGGAACTCCCGCCTGAATGACATGGATCCGCGTATTCGCTTTGATAAAAGCGGACTCGATAGGCGTCTCGATGTTTTTCTGACGCTCTCCTATCTCAACGGAAAATCCAAAGGCTTCCATTTCATTCCTCAGGGAACCAAGATAAGAGGAGAGCCGAAACTCCTTTAAGGGCTGCAGCAAGGAAAAATCCAGGTCTTCGGAAAACCTGTCCAGATTGTATAAGAGCCTCAGAGCGGTACCACCGTAAAACGCGGCCTGAGAAAAAAAGTCCGTACGAGACAAGCCTAGCAGGGCAATCGCCTGAATCGTTTCCGCAAGAGCCCTATCCACAGAACCATCATATTTTTGTCGATACTCTTCAAATAATTGTACGCTTGCTTCATGCATCCCCATACCTTCTCAAAAAATTTAAAAATGTCTCTAATGTCAACGTGTTATATTTTCCGGCCAATGAGATTAAAGCGCTATGATCCAGCCGGCCGAACAAAGCCTGATCCAAACGCAGATCCTCAAAGAGAAGGGTCTCCATTCTCCTGATGGAACGAATCCCGGATATACGACACAGCTCGTCACAAAGGGCTTTTTCCGCAGAAGCCATAAGGAAACGGTTTTGATCCTTTCCAACAAGCATTACCCCGTACGGGTATGCGCCAGCAGGAATATCCTGGTAGAAGAAAGACCCCACAGGGGTATCGTATCGTTTTGTTCTTCTTTTCCCGTAAGTTGCCGAAGTGATGTGGGCAACGTGTTCCGGAATCAGCCCGTACCACCGAAGAGCGTAAACGAAAGATACGTAAGAGGGGCCGTAAAGCCGATTGGCGGCTTTGCCCAGAAGATAAGTATTCTGTGCCCCTTCCGCCTTGATATAAAGTCCCCTTTTAAGGCGATACAGGATCCCCTGGCGAACAAGACGGCCTATCCTTGCTTTGGGATTGGCATAATCGGCAAAATAGCCCTGGAGCCACAGGGCGTCCGGCAGATCAACGGGTATTTTTTGCATATTTCCTCCAATAAGCACAATCATTGTATACCTGCTGGTGAAAATAAGCAAGTTCTAAAAATCCAAGCTCATTCCGTCTTATAATCAGAATCCCAGTCCTGACCGGTTTTCATCTTAATTGAGAGGGATTTCGCCAAATTAATCAGCTTATTCTCAACACCATAATGATGTTTTTTACACCACGGAGGCACAGAGATCACAGAGTTTGACATTTTTTTATCCAATCGGGAGACGGCGATTGGATAAAACCACTATCCCTTCGGGTAAAATCTTTATTCTCTGCACCCTCCGTGCCTATGTGGTAAATTGTTCTTCTACAGTGACAGACGTTTAATGCCTTCCTTCAAGACAGGCACATTGAAATTAATCAGTAAACCAACCTTCATGTTGGTCAGTTTTAAATACGTCAGGAGTTGGGCTTCGTGGATAGGTAAAAGTTCACTACAGGACTTCAATTCAAGTATGATCTTATTCCATACGACAATATCCAGGCGATAGCCGCAGTCCAGTTTGACACCTTTATATTCAATTAGGAGTTCTTTTTGTCTTTCATAGGGAAAACTTCTTAATTTAAACTCGTGACAAAGGCATTCCTCATAAG
>CAZBOB010000346.1:0-2259 GCA_964492995.1 uncultured Desulfobacteraceae bacterium
CACCAAGCCTATCCATGTTACGTATAGTAATAATAAGCCAGGAGACTTGTGGGAGACTTTCTGTTTATATCAGAAATCAAAACCTAAGCATTAACACATGGCTCACATGGAGCCTGTTTTTTCGGCGGTCAGATGAGCCGATGGGTAGGCAACATGTTATGCGCCATAAAGACGGCTCTTATCCCACACGAGAGCGCCGGCGGCGGCGGCGGGGCTCTCCTTCGAGTTCATGTACTTCGACTAGGACCTGGTGATTCGCATGCACCCACTCTTTCACTGCGTTCCGTCCGGGTTGCGCGCACTTCTTTTTCGCTCCAGGTCGGGAAATGAAGAATAGACGCCGGACGTTGTGCCCAGATTCCTTGGCCATTAACCCCTTCAAGATGTCCTTCTCAAACTCGCTTCCTGGGTTGGGAAGTCCGAGAGCCACTTCAACAATAGTCGCCTCGTCAGGCAAATAGAAATCTACGGCTAATGAGGTATCACCACAGACCTTCTGTTCACTATAGTCTTCGCTGAAGGTCTCTATGGCGTGTTCCCGAAGCTGCCGCATAAAAGCATTGGTAGCCTTGTCGCCTTCGCCTGGTCCTAAGACAGCCTGAAAATTCCTGCTGGTGCCAGCAATCTCGCGAGCCAAACCCAGGAGTATTGTTGGTCTATCGGTGGACATGATATTTGACCTTTGTTGCCTAACGGCAGAAATAACCCGTAAGCGGCAGCGAATCGGGTTGATTGATTGGTTATATATTTGCTCTTTGACAATTGAATAAGTTAGGAGTTGCTAAATAAGTTGAGGATTTTCGGAAACAGGGAAATTGGCTATATGGTTAATACCCCTTTAAAATGTAAGTAACGACCATTGCCAGTAGTGCTATATGCCAATTCAGATATTTTTTGAAGAACAGGATATATTTCTTGGTTGTTTGATATTCTTGTAATCAGTTCTTCTGTTGCGACCTCTAGCCCGACAAATACGTCGCTCGGTATGCCAATAGCTATTCCCTGTCCCTGTAAGACTGGGGTCAGATTTGCATTGATTTGGTTATAGGCAGCTTGGAAAATATTGTGGATAAAGACCAATTCAGAATGAAACTCTATATTGAATATTCTATTAGCAACAGAATAAATAGCGCTAAAGAAATATAGTTTTTCCATTGGCTTATCAGTTGTCCTCATGTTTTGAAGTACAAAGTTAAGCTCATCAATGAATAACCTCATCATATGTTTAGATAAATTCATCTTTCTGTCCCTCCTTCAAAATTTATGCTTCAATTGGTAATTTTGGCTGATTTGTGGGAGTGGGTTGTATAAAGTCCATAGCGTCTGCGCTGTAGGGCGTCTCCTTTAAATCATTATTGAGTTGAGCAGAAGTAGTGTCTTGCTGTGTGGGGGGAAATCTTTCTTGGAAAGCCCAAAAGTCAGTCGGCTTTCCGAATTTTTCCCAGCAAATTTTAAATACATCCGAATTAATAGGTCCCTTTGTGTTCTTGGGATCATCATCATCGTAGGCCACAATAGAAACCTTCATGCCAATTGCTTCAGCATATTGTATTACATTTTGAAGTGTTATATTTCCGGGCTTATTTAAAACCTGGGAAACACGTGACTTTGTTACTTTCAAGGTATTAGCCAATACATCTTGGCTAATACCTTCCATTTCCATTTTTTCTTCTAATTGCGCAATAAAATCAGCACCTATTTTAAAAATATAATCTTTAATGCTTCGCTGTGTCCAATGCTCTTTCATATTAACTCCTTGAAATAGGCATAAATGCTTTTATGAACATCAAGCACCATTCTAATCTTCTCTACACGCTTTAGATAAGTTTCATCTGTTTTTTGTTCACGTTTTTGCGTGTGATTAATTAATACACAAAGCTCATAACCTAGATCATATTTTTTGGAATGATGCAAAAAGCCATAAAATCTATCTGTTGTTGTTTTAGACTCAAAAACGAAACAATTTGTATATTTACCACCATATTGCGATTTATCCCAACCGTGAAACCAATTTTTATTAATCTTTCCGTCTCGCCACGCCTCAAATCTTATCCTAAACCAATTTTGTGTGTTACGGCTAAGATTATTGAACGATTTTTTAGCATTTACTTTTTTGTCATCAGAAATAAAAAACGCTAAAGCCCGCTTTTTATGGTCTTTTGAGGTAATGAATTCTAAATTGTAATTGCTCTTTGCAGTATTTGCCATATAGTTTAGTTATAACTAAACTGATTGTCAAGTATTATTTTTTTTGTTTTT
>CAZBOB010000347.1:0-2256 GCA_964492995.1 uncultured Desulfobacteraceae bacterium
AATGAATTAGAGTATTGGAGAAAAAATAATGAAACGGGCTTTGATTACAGGAATTACCGGGCAGGACGGTGCATATCTGGCTGACCTTTTGTTGGACAAGGGCTATGAGGTGCACGGTATTAAACGCCGTTCTTCTCTATTTAACACACAGCGGATAGATCATTTATATCAGGACCCTCACGAAAAAGATATTCGCTTTGTTCTCCACTACGGGGACCTCACAGACGCAACCAATCTGATTCGTATTATTAACAAAGTCCAGCCCGACGAAATTTATAATTTAGGGGCTCAAAGCCATGTAAAGGTATCTTTTGAAGCCCCTGAATACACTGCAGATACGGATGCTTTAGGAACCTTGCGCCTATTAGAAGCGATTCGGATGCTGGGACTTGAAGGGAAAACCAGATTTTATCAGGCGTCCTCGTCCGAATTATTCGGCAAGATTCGGGAAATCCCACAAACCGAACAGACGCCTTTTTATCCCCGTTCGCCTTATGCCTGTGCTAAACTCTATGCCTTCTGGTGTACGGTAAACTATCGAGAAGCCTATGGTATATATGCCTGCAACGGAATTCTTTTTAACCATGAATCACCCCTACGAGGTGAAACCTTTGTTTCTCGTAAAATTACCAGAGCGGTAGCACGAATTGTGCTGGGGCTTCAGGAAAATCTTTATCTTGGAAACCTGAATGCCCTGCGGGACTGGGGACATGCCAAAGACTTCGTACAAGCACAGTGGCTAATGCTTCAGCAAGACCAACCTGATGACTACGTCATCGCAACAGGGGAACAGCATTCTGTAAGAGAATTTTGTGAAGGAGCGTTTTTGGAAGCAGGAATTAAACTTGCATGGAAAGGCCAAGGAATTGCTGAAATAGGGGTAATCGATGATATACAGCCTACGGAATTATTGAAGAAATATGATCGTCGTGATCAACTAAGGACATTGTGCCGGGGACAAACTGTTGTTTCTATTGATCCACGCTATTTCAGACCCACAGAAGTAGACTCCCTTCTTGGAGACCCATCCAAAGCACGCCGGAAACTGGGCTGGGAGCAAAAGATTTCTTTTAAACAAATGATACGAGAAATGTTTGATAATGATTTGAAAGATGGTATGCGAGAAGCCATCTGGAAGCAAAAAGGATTTGCGATTCCGGAAAGCTTTGAAGCGAATATGTAATAGATGAAAAAAAACTCAAAAATATATGTCGCAGGTCATACCGGCCTTGTGGGTTCGGCCTTGTTCCGAAGTTTAGAAACCGATGGCTATTCAAATCTGATCGTGCGTAACCATTCGGATTTGGACCTCACAAAGCAGGACGAGGTTGAGGCTTTTTTTCAAACCCAAAGACCAGAGTATGTTTTTCTTGCTGCAGCCAAAGTTGGCGGCATTATGGCAAACTTCACATATCCGGCTGAGTTTATTTACACCAACCTGGCCATTCAAAATAATATTATTCATGCTGCGTGGAAAACCTGTGTCAAACGGCTGCTCTTTCTGGGGTCCTCATGTATTTACCCCAAAGAATGCCCCCAGCCCATGAAAGAAGATTATCTTTTAACCGGCCTTCTTGAGCCAACCAATGAACCTTACGCAATTGCTAAAATTGCAGGTATCAAAATGTGCCAGTCCTATAACCGCCAATATCGGACACAGTATATATGTGTCATGCCGACCAACCTGTATGGGCCGAACGATAATTTTGACCTGGAAACCAGCCATGTTCTTCCGGCCCTGATCAGAAAATTTCATCTGGCGAAGCTTGCAAATCAGAGCGACTGGGAAGCAATTAAAAGAGACGAACAAAAATATGGTATAATTCCAGAAGAGATCAAACAGTCGATGGGGTTAAAAACTTCACCCTCAAATCTCAAAACAATAACTTCCATCTCCAAACCTTTTGTTCTGCTTTGGGGGAGCGGCAATCCCAAAAGAGAGTTTCTACATGTGGACGATCTTGCAGATGCCTGTATTTTCTTAACTAAAATGAATGAAAAAGCTATTGACCTGTTTTTCGACGATACCCATACCCCATTAATAAATATTGGGTGTGGCCAGGATCAAACGGTCAAGGAAATTGCGGCAATAGTCTCGGAAGTTGTTGGTTATACTGGGGATATAAGTTGGGATCAAAATAAACCGGATGGAACTTTGCAGAAGCTGCTCGATATTTCTAAGATAAAAAAACTGGGATGGAAACCGAATATTGCTTTAAAAGACGGCATTCGAGACGTTTATGAATGGTATGTAAA
>CAZBOB010000348.1:0-2235 GCA_964492995.1 uncultured Desulfobacteraceae bacterium
AAAACAGAGATTATTTAGACCAAACAAAGGGGCTGCGTCAAGAAAAATATTACCTAAATTCTGCAAGCCTTGTATCGGCCGGATATACAAGGCATCAATCGTGCAGCCGTATTGTAATACTGCAATCGATTGATAACGCAGTAGATCCGGTCGATACGAGGCTCCCGAAGGGTTAACTTTATTCGAAATTTAATCTGGATTTTATCCTTTTATTTTGCCTGTTATCGGTGTGTGGATATTGACAATAATGTCTCGATACCGCATTGTATTGATAGCAGATTTATCTCTTTAGAAAAAAGTTAATGCAGATTTTAGGTTTTAATCTTTATCGGTAACCCCGGCTTCCTCAAAAGTGAGCACTTCATTAAACACACGAACCGCACCCTCCATTACTGACATGGCCAGGGCGCCGCCGGTTCCTTCTCCGAGACGCATTCCAAGATCCAGAATCGGTTCGAGACCAAGGTATTTTAACAGTGAACCGTGGCCTGTTTCTTCGGAACGGTGCCCGGCAAAAATATATTCTGTCACAAGGGGGCATAATGTATGAGCGATCAGAGCCCCTGCGGTTGAAATAAAGCCGTCGATGACTACGGGACGGCTGTGAAATGCCCCGGCCAGAACGCATCCGGCGATACCGCCGATCTCAAAACCACCCACCTTGGCCAGCACATCCAGACCGTCCCGGGGATCCGGGTTGTTTACCCGAATTCCTCGAGTTACAACTTCCCGTTTTTTTATGAGGCTGTTATCATCTACTCCGGTCCCGCGTCCCACCAGTTGTTCCGGGGTTTTGCCGGTGGTTACGGCGCCAATGGCTGCCGAAGGGGTTGTATTTCCGATTCCCATATCTCCTGTTCCCAGAATCTCTATTCCCTTTCGAAATAAATCCGAGGCCAGCTGGAATCCAATTAAAATAGCTTTTTCAGCCATTTGACGGGTCATGGCGGGCTCTTTCGCCAGATTGGCGGTACCATGGGAGAGTTTGTGCTTCAACAGTTTATGTCCACCATCAATGGAATCAGGATCTAAGTCCTGAATAATTCCCATATCGACAACCTGAACGTCTGCTCCAATATGTCGGGATATGGCGTTAATACCGGCTCCACCGGCTAAAAATGTTTGTACCATTGCGCCGGTGACCTCCTGTGGGTAAGCACTCACGCCTTCCTCGACAACTCCGTGATCTCCTGCCATTACCAGAACGACTTTACGATCTATTTTCGGCTTGAGGGTTTTCTGTATTCCGCATAACCGTTCCGATATATCATGAAGCCTTCCCAACGCCCGGGTGGGCATTACCAGTTGAGCGGTTCGCTCTTTTGCCTTTTCTTTCCACTTGTCGTCAACCGGAACAATCTTTTCAATAATTTCTTTTATGCTAATTTGTTTTAAGACCATTTATACTTTCCTTTAAAATATTTTTGTCAGATTCAAATCTATTACATAGCCTTCAGAACGGTCAACTGCATCAAACTCTCGTAAACCTCTGAGCGAAATTCCAAACTTCAAAGAAGGCAGAAAGGTGCTTACCTCCGGACCTGTGGCCCAAACTCGATCATGTACGCTTTTATCCCAACTGACATCCGAGCCACTGTCATCGGTCACCTGCCATTGGCAGTAGCCGGCCAGTCCGACATCCCAGTTTTTTGCCAGTGTCTTGCCGATGCCCCATTCAAAGTGAAAGTCATTTCCCGGTTTGATATCGGATTTGCTTTTTTTGCTATGAATCTCATATCTGCTCAGAATTGAGCCTGACCAGGTTTTCTTTATATCGAAATAATAGGTTCCCCCGAGTGTAAGCATTCCGGTCCAGAAATCTTTCCCCGGTGAAGCAGCATCATTTTGATCGTACTTTCCTACCGGCAGATAAGCGGCAAGTCCAAAAGCCGCATCGTAACGGCTACCATGCCAGCACAAAGACAACGGTTCAATACAGATATCGCCCAAGGCAAAGGCCTTATCGCTGATTCCTGTAGCCTTTACCTCGATATCAGTATAAATAAAGGGTATGGTTGCATCGGCGACATAATCCGCTCCTAATATTTTAATAGGAGAAACCCAAATGAGTCGATGCGCAGTGGCAAAAACAGATACATCGAAATTTACATCCAGTTCATTTCCATCTTTATCTGTTAGTTCATCAGCATTGTATAATAAATTGTATATTTTATAATATAAGCCCGGACCAGGTACCGTTGCAGCCTTAATTCCTTCTAACCCGTTGACATAATG
>CAZBOB010000349.1:0-2230 GCA_964492995.1 uncultured Desulfobacteraceae bacterium
AAAATGAAAATTAAAAAAGGACAACTTGTCGAACTTGAAATTTCCGGGATAGCCTTTGGAGGCAAAGGTCTTGCACGGCTGGACGGCCTTGCTGTTTTTGTTGACGGGGCGGTGCCTTTGGATTTGGTTATTGCCCGCATCGTAAAGAGAAAGAAGCAATATGCGGAGGCCCGTGTCCACACACTGGTTAAGCCGTCTCCATTCCGGATCCCTCCGGATTGTATGTATAGCGGTTTTTGCGGCGGTTGCACATGGCAGTTTTTGAATTACCATAAACAGCTTGAGTATAAACAACAACATGTTCAGGAATCGATCGAGCGAATAGGGCTTATCCGGGACGTACCGGTGCATCCGACAATATCATCGCCCGCAATTTTTGGATACCGGAACAAAATGGAGTTTTCCTGCTCCGACCGGAGGTGGCTATTGCCGGACGAAATGGGCGAAGAGGATGTTGATATGGGTTTTGCTCTCGGGCTTCATGTGCCGGGGACTTTTTACAAAGTTCTTGATACGGGCTCATGTCTGCTTCAGCCGGAACTGGGGAACCATATTCTCGATGATGTCAGAGCATTCATCAAGACTTCAGATGCCCCTGTTTACGGGCTTCGCAGCCATACGGGTTTCTGGCGTTTTCTTATGCTCAGACATTCTGTTGCGTATGATCAGTGGATGGTAAATATCATTACCGCAAAAGAAGATCCGCAAACCGTGAAGCCGCTGGCCTTTTTACTCATGGATAAATATCCTCAAATCATTTCAGTGGTAAACAACATCACTTCTCGCAAAGCCGGTATTGCCGTGGGAGAATATGAAATTCAACTTGCCGGGAGTTCTTGCATAAAAGATAAAATCGGAGATTTTGAGTTTGAAATATCGGCAAACTCTTTTTTTCAAACCAATACCCCGGGCGCCCGAAGGTTATACCATACCATCAAGGAATATGCCGGACTCTCAGGCCGGGAGACTGTTGTGGATCTCTATAGCGGTACCGGTTCTATCGCAATATATATTTCCGGGTCCGCAAAAGAGGTAATCGGCATGGAAATCGTTGAAAGCGCTGTAAACGATGCAGCAAAAAACTGCCGGATAAACGGAATAACAAATTGCCGGTTTGTCCTTGGAGATATTAAGGAAAGCCTTTTAAAACTTAAGGTCATGCCCGATGTTATGATCATCGATCCTCCCAGGGCCGGCATGCACAAGGATGTTGTGGACCGGGTTCTTGAAATGGGGCCCGGAAGGATTGTTTATGTTTCCTGCAATCCTGCTACCATGGCAAGGGATCTTGGCATGATAAAACAAAGTTACAGGGTACTGGAGGTGCAGCCGGTTGATATGTTTCCGCATACGTATCACATCGAGTCGGTGGCAAGGCTTGAAAAAACCTGAAACCTTTCAAAATGTACCAGCTGTAGTAATTTACCGCGGTCCCCTCAGTTTTTGGAAGATTTCAATTGAATAGCTCCATGAATAATCAGCGACTACATCATACAAACTCATAAAATCAAACAGTGTATGATTTCGCTGCTGATCATTCATTACGCTATTTTCAAAGCTTTATAAGAAAAACACCCCGGCTGCTGATATAAATTATATTTTCTGTATAAATTGTTTGATATTCTAAATGAAATTCATAAGAACATTTAAATTTTCACGGGCCTGATTCATTCATTTGCAAGGCGTCAGGGGTGAAGCTGTAGTAATTTACCGCGATCCCCTGATAACACAGCAAATGATTGAATCAGGCTCGCCCGGAGGGTGGAAAAATTGAAAAAAACCCAAAGCATTTGTCTATAATTGAAAGCTTGTTAACCTTGAGCAAATCTGAAATATACCTGCTATCAAAGGTTAATTTTAAAAACCCTTTTCGATTTTTTCATGAAAATTAAAGGTATTTGGTGGCCCACAACGTAGCCTGAAGCCGGTTGGTAGCATTTATCTTTCTATAGATATTGTAGATATGGGTTTTGACGGTATGAATACTGATGTCAAGGTTATCAGCAATAGCCTTGCTGGCGCATCCGGAAGCGATACGGGAAAGTACTTGTTTTTCTCTACCTGTCAAACGGGACACGGGAGGATCTAATGACGAATTAGATGGGGAGCGTTTTTCCATAAAAATTTTTTTCAATGTTTTTCTTGGATACCATAAATCTCCCTTCAAAACAGCACAAATACCTTTGCTAATTAACGGCAAGGGATCGTTATTATAAAAGATGCCCTGTAT
>CAZBOB010000350.1:0-2219 GCA_964492995.1 uncultured Desulfobacteraceae bacterium
CTAAATTGCCCCAGGCCAAAACCGTCCTCCAGCGCCAAATTGAGGCTACCGACCGGCAGATTGATGAGCTAGTGTATGAGTTATATGGCCTGACAGATGAAGAGATTAGAATTGTGGAAAAGAGTTTGCAATAGCAAACGCAAAAAAGTTACGCAATTCTAAGAGCCACCTAAAGCGCATGGATCTGACACGCTATTCAGGGTTGGCTCATGCTCTCATCTTTATGCCGTACATTACGATTTAATATGCTATATTAATTATCGTGTGGAATGAAAACCATAATTTAAAATGCTATCAGGGTAATACCCAAGGATGAAAACGGTTATACACACTTTCCTTAAAAGCATTGATAATTTCCGAGGATACATAAATTCCCTTGATAACTGGGAAGCTTCTACTGGAGAGAAGCTAGAGCTTCAAGAGATCCCTGTAATAAGTAATAGTTTTGTTTCTCCATACCATAGACTCCTACACCCCATTTCTGAGATTGAAAAACACCGTGACTATACCAGAGCAAAATGGGCCGTAAATACATCGCATTCAAAATCTGCTTGCGCCACTATCGATGCATATGGAATAGGCGATAATGAAACTAAAGTCAAATTTGTTGACGGCAATGTGTCTTATGAACTTCCCCATGAGAAAAAGGAAATTGGTCAAGCCTTTAGTGAGTTCGTTAACGTACTCAAAAGTGAGATACCGGTGAAAGCTAAAGAATATAAAGAGACTGCTGAACCAATAAACTCAAAATCTACCCGTAAAGGGAATGACTATATTGATTTAGAACGGATTATCCAACTTAAATCGATCCAGAATTCAGAATATGAGCTTAAAAGGCTTGTACGTTTGTGTGAAGAGCTAAATATTGCTAGTCAGAATTATTGCTATATGACTATTGCTATGATTGTAAGAGCAATTATTGATCACGTTCCTCCTATATTTAAAGTAAACAATTTTTCAGAGGTTGCAAACAATTATAAAGGTTCACAATCATTTAAAAAAGCGATGGGACATTTAAACAATTCCCTAAAAAATATAGCAAACTCCCATTTACATGTACAAATTAGGAAAAAAGAAGTCTTACCAACAGAAAAGCAAGTTAATTTTTCTCCAGATATTGATTTATTGCTTTCTGAAATATTTAGGATTCTTCAATAGTTACTTACTAGGCCTAACTTTCAATTCACAAGACCAGTAATACTCTCCGCATCGCTCTGTGTATTCCTGGCTGGTGATCTACACGTTAGCCGGGGGTAAACAAATTACTAATATATAGTTTACAATATCTTACTTAAGAGAAATTATTTAATGATGGATAAAGCGCTTGAGAAGATAAAACAATTTTTCCCAAATGATTTTCAGTTTTATCAAAAACAATTTAAAGTTATTGAAAAAATACCTGGTGCCAATCGAATATTTAAACGAATTAGCACCACATTGGATAAAGAACAAATAAAAGATTATCTGAATGAAGTTAGGTATACCCTGATTTTTAAAGGGCTTGGCTTTGCCATAGAGAAAATTGAACCTTGGGGGAAAGAGGGGCCGGATCTAGAAATTTCACGGAATGAGCACTACCTCATTATTGAGATAATGAGATTTAAGAAAGTGTACCCAGGTCCACCTGAATTTGATATTTCTATGGAATATATATCTGACTACGGTGATATTCAAAGGGATATTACAAAAGCTATTAATAAAATATATGCGAAACTATTTCAAATAAATAAAGGCAATGAAGAATCAATCATTGCCATTTGGAATGATGATGAAGATATGAATGAGACTCATGTTAAAACAGCGGTTAATATTCTCATAGATGATGCAGCTAAAAATATTTATGAAATCCCAGATCATTTATTATTTATTCTTTATGGTTCAAAGTGGATATCAACAAGAAGTAGACAGCAGCTTTATTGCTTTCCCTTACGAAATCTAAACCAAGCATATCAAATGAATTGGATAAAAGAAATTACTTCTTCTATTGTCAGTGAACTTATTCAATACGCGATGAGTTCTTAGCTCTTAATTAATATAAATATGGGGTCGGGCCACGGTAAGTTGCTGATGTGATTTGGAATGATGGGAAAATCAGGCTTGGTATCATCCTTAAAATGCATTTTTCGGCACAAAAGGTCCGATCTGGGCAGATGTTATTAATCCGTGGCGAGAGCTGCGAGTTCCTTATGGTGAGGATTTTGAGGTCGAAAACGGTGGTT
>CAZBOB010000351.1:0-2217 GCA_964492995.1 uncultured Desulfobacteraceae bacterium
CTGCTATCCTGCAGATTTGCCCTTGATCTTAACGAAAAATCCTAGTTTTCGTTCGAGCACTATTTAAGACAATCAGAATCGACCCTACATTTTAGGCCCGTTTCTTTTTTAAAAATCCTTCGTAGTGGCGGGTCAGCATGTGAGATTCTATCTGTTGAATCGTATCGATCGCCACCCCCACAATGATCAGAAGTGCGGTGCCGCCGAAATAAAAAGGAACGTTAAACTTTGTTATCAAAACCGATGGAAGTACACATACTGCAGAAACATATATGGCGCCTCCAAGTGTAATACGGGTCAAAACCCTGTCAATATGATCCGCCGTCCGTTTACCCGGACGGATCCCAGGAATATATCCGCCCTGCTTTTTCATATTGTCGGCAACGTCAGCAGGGTTAAATGTGACCGCAGTATAAAAATAACAGAAAAAGAATATAAACCCGACATATAGCGATTCATACACAATATTGCCCGGTCTCACCGCCGAAGCCAAACTCTGCATCCACGGAATGGCTATGAAACTGGCTATAGTTGCTGGAAACATTATAATTGATGATGCAAAAATCGGAGGTATGACACCGGATGTATTAACTTTTAACGGCAGATGGGTACTCTGGCCACCATACATCTTGCGGCCGACAACCCTTTTGGCATATTGAACCGGTATCCGTCTCTGCCCCTGTTCCATATAAATAATGAAAGCCACGACAAGTATCATCAGTACAAGCAAAATGAGCACGGAAAATATTCCCATTTCACCGGTTGAAAGGAGACGGAACGTGTTTCGGATTGCATTCGGCATCCGGACAATAATACCGGCAAAGATAATCAGTGAAATACCGTTACCTATGCCACGTTCGGTAATCTGTTCACCCAGCCACATAATAAATGCTGTTCCAGCCGTCAGGGTCATAACCGTCATTATCCTGAATTCCCAACCAGGATGTATCACCACCGGAGCGCCGCTGGGGGAACTCATACTTTCAAGCCCGACACTAATACCAAATCCCTGGATGACACTTAACAATATAGTTCCGTAACGGGTGTACTGGGTAATTTTTTTGCGTCCCTGCTCACCTTCCTTTGACAAGCGTTCAAGATGCGGTATGGTTACAGTTAATAGCTGCAAAATTATCGACGCACTAATATAGGGCATAATTCCGAGAGCAAAAACAGAAAGCCGTTCTAATGCGCCGCCCGAAAACATATCAAAAAGACCAAGCAACGTCCCTTTTTTCCCTGCAAAAAAGGTAGCCAGTGCCGCACCGTCGATACCCGGTGTAGGAACGTGAACGCCCACACGGTAGACAACAAGGAGTGCTAATGTGACATAAATCCTTTTTTTTAGTTCAGGAATCTTGAATATATTACCAAACCCGCCGCCAACCATGCTACAATACCTCTACCTTCCCACCGGCTTGGATGATCTTCTCCCTGGCACTTTTACTGAGCATATTTATTTTTATTGTCAGAGGTGTTTTGATCTCGCCATGGCCGAGTAGTTTAATACCGTCTCTTCTCCCTTTAACAAGACCAACCCGAACAAGTGTCGCTTCGTCCACAATACTGCCGCTTTCAAATTTTGACAGATCACGAATATTAATTACCGCTATCTTCTTTTTGAAAATATTTGTAAAGCCACGTTTTGGAAGGCGGCGATGGAGAGGCATCTGCCCGCCCTCGAAACCGGGCCTTACGCCACCGCCGGAGCGGCTGTTATATCCCTTTGTCCCTCTACCGGCTGTTTTGCCTTTTCCTGATCCGACTCCGCGCCCCACACGTTTTCGGGGTCTGCGGGATCCTTTTGGGGGTGACAATTCATTCAATTTCATCAATCTTCTCCTCAACGTTAACCAGGTGCGATACAGCGTTGACCATTCCACGAATGGAAGCCGTATTTTTAAGCTCAACCGTTCGGTTAATTTTTGTCAGCCCCATGCCGCGCAATACCCTGCGGTGCTTTTCCGGTCTTCCAATCATACTTTTAACAAGAGTTATTTTTAATGTTCCGGCCATTTATGATTCCTTCTAACTTACAATTGTCGACATCGGATGGGTTATCGCAAATCTATTTTAATGTCTCGAAAATTCTACAACATATTGATATTTAGTTTTATTTAATGGCAACCTGTTTATACCATCAGAATGGAAGAATGGAATGTTGGAGTATTGGTAGTAAAAGCGGAACTAAACCATTTTAATTGTAAAAAACTCCTT
>CAZBOB010000352.1:0-2213 GCA_964492995.1 uncultured Desulfobacteraceae bacterium
CTAATTCTCCAATCAATTCCTCGAAAATCCATACATACTCATTAAATAATTCATCACGCAGATATAACTTACTATTCCATTTTGTTGTAAGAACCTCAAGCCTCTCTCTGTATCTTAGCCAATATTCTCTCTGCCGGATATGTTTAATATCTTCAAAATTTAACTTATTAACCGATTCTAAGATAAATGTCTTCTCTTCCACAGCACGTTTATACTTGCGATCTCCAACTATCAATTCGTTTTTATCGACAAAATAATCGATATCTTCTTCATCAATATTAAGTAGAGTAAATATATTCTTGCATTGACTTTCTAAATTCTTAGAGGTGTTAATTGCTGCGTGACCAAATCCACATTCTGCGTGAGCCGGCAAATAAAACCCATGTCTAAAAAACCATGATATTTCGTGGTCTGAAAACTTGTTATTGTTCTCTAAGCCTTCATTTGCTTCCTTTAAGTATCCAGACTTTAGGCTCTTTATTTTGGACATTTGTAGATATTTTTGATTGCTAATCTTTTCGAAAATCTCTTTAAGTGCCAACTTTTTCTCTTGATTTGGCAAAAGAGATGGAAAGTAATAAATATTAACAATACTACAGAACTGATCGAAACTTATTTCTTTATCGTTTAATATATTATGAACTTTATTAGCTGCCACCACTCCAGGCATTTCTTCTAATAAGCAAAAATTGCTTGGTTTTATTTGGGGAGAAATATCTGAAACCATTTTATCTAAGCAAACTCTGGGTCCTTTATAAAATTTATCTTCATTTTGTCTATACATATCTAACCAAGCACTACTATTTTCTTCCTCAGGATTTCTTGAATTTGGATAACGTTTTTTTAAGAAATCTTGAAAGATATCAATATTGAGATTAGGTGAATTAAAAATAAAAAAATCATCTTTAAATATATCCCTAATTTTCATATCTCCAGAATAATACGCTAAAACAACCGGTACATTATTGAATAGCCAATTTGGATCAATTGTAATATGAGGTGAGAAAAGATATTCAAATTTTATAATGAGTATAAATTTGTCAATTAAATTTTGAAGACGGGGTTTAATATTCCATCTATTTGGAAAGCCATCCAAAAAATCATCCAATATTACTCTATGATAATTACTCGTTTTAGCGTTATAATACGCGCCAAATTCATCAAACAAAGGAATCGAAACATGCGCTGAAAAGTCATGCCTATTCATAGAGTCCTCCTTACATCGAATTTTGTGATGAAAAAGCCTATAAAAGCTACATGAAACAATTATCTTGCATTCCAATTAACGATTATTTGGTTTTTCTATTCTATGCGAATATATTTTTGAAATGCTTGATATCTTAATAATCATAATTTCACCATAATTACAGATATTAAAGGTATCGTGACCGAGCACTCTTGCTAAAGTAAGCAGTTGTTAACCTGAAATTGAAACCGAACACTCCTTGCCATAGTGCTGAGTCTGTTCAGATCAAAAACAAGTGCAGATTATGAATATAAGTGTTTAATATCATAGACAAGCTGAAACCACAAGATATTGATCTTATGGAATGGTTTAACGAGGCTATCCCGCTTTGGCCTATTGTGGTAGAGATATATTGGGGAGATTAAATGTTAAATTTAGTTGGCCATAAATCCGTCCGAGGGCTATTTTTGAGGCCTGTGATAGCACCTATTAGGGTAAAGATATCATTCAACTTAAAAACATGTGATATGTCTGACGATCCCGAGCTTGGCTCTGATTGCATACAGCTGCTATAGATACACTGGGTCTGAACCATTTAAAGATTCTGCTTCATACGATGATATCAGCAAAATGAACAAATTGCAGATCGGTAATGGAATCACACGAATCTGACCTGTCCCATTTTATTGGATTTCTCAAACAAACCTGTAAGAAACTCGGAATAAAGGTCTCTGCTATAGATGCACATATCATGTCCATTAAATTCGTGTGATATCGTACCCAAAGTTCAGATAGATATGCACCTGTCCGCACCCTATCCGCACCCTGCAAAAATGAAAAAGCCATAATCTCTTGAGATTATAGCTTTTCTTAATCTGTGGTGGCGATGCAGGGAATTGATGCATCAAAACCACCAACCTTTTGAAATTACTGGATTAACAATCTTCAATTCTATCCAAGATATTTCCAGTTTGGGATATAAGGGACGTCCATAACTAAGTAAATAACTTATTTATGTAATTGGTAT
>CAZBOB010000353.1:0-2183 GCA_964492995.1 uncultured Desulfobacteraceae bacterium
AATCCATGCTTTTTAAACAAATTTATAACACGATATAGACTTTAAGCTCCAATATCCGGGTAAGATTTTCCGCCAAAGGTGGATAACGTTTTTACCCAATCGGCATCTCCCGATTGGGTAAAAGATATGTTTTTCTCTGCGTTCTCTGTGTCTCTGTGGTGAGACAATATTTTAATGATAGCGGAAAAGGGCCATTTCTGGATGGAAACTACCTATAATTTGTATGCAGATTTTAGGTGAAAGGATTGGTGACTATAATCGTCTGATCCCTTCCCGGGCCAACAGATATAATATTAATAGGGGTTTCGGTAAGTTCTTCAATCCTGCTAAGATAGTCTTTGGCATTTTGTGGCAGATCATCTATTTTTCGGACACCGGATATATCTTCCGACCATCCGGGCAGAGTTTCGAATGCCGGTTTACAGGCCTTAAGGATCTTTATACTTGCCGGAAAATCATGGATAATCTCGCCATTATATTCATAGGCGGTGCAGATTTTAAGGGATTCCAGCTCTCCCAATACATCCAGTTTAGTTATCGCAAGACCGGTAAGCCCATTCAGGCGCGCAGAATTTCTCAGTAAAACCGAGTCAAGCCATCCACACCGGCGCTTTCGCCCGGTTGTCGCACCGAATTCCGCACCTTTTACTTGAATGGCGTCACCAATTTCATCAAAAAGCTCTGTAGGGAAGGGTCCTTCTCCTACACGGGTTGTATAAGCCTTTACGATACCGATAACACCGGTGATTTCTTTTGGGCCGATACCTGCTCCGCAACAGGCATTCCCCGATATGGTGTTTGAAGACGTAACATAAGGATAGGTGCCGTGATCAATATCAAGGTGCGTGCCCTGGGCGCCCTCAAAAAGGATCTGTTTGTTTGCCTTGATTGCCTGGTTCATCACAACAGAGATGTTGACAACATGAGGGGCAAGCCTTTCCGCATACCCCTTATACTGATCGATAATGCTTTCGGGATCTACGGTTTCAGAGGAAAGGTAGTGTTTGAGGTAGAAATTCTTTTCTTCCAGGATCGTTCTTATCTTTTCGATAAACCCTTCGAAATCAATCAGTTCAACAAAGCGGATTCCCCTGCGGCAGGCCTTGTCTTCGTAACAGGGGCCTATTCCACGCCCTGTGGTTCCTATTTTTTTGTCACCTTTTTTCTTTTCACGGGCAAGATCTATCTGCTTGTGGTAGGGCATAATAATATGAGCTTTTTCGCTGATTTTAAGGTTATCCGAACCCACGTCTATGCCCTTGCTTTTCAGATTGTCGAGTTCTTTCAGCAGAACTTCAGGATCAACGACCATTCCATTTCCGATAAGGCAGGTTTTTTTCTGCAATATACCGGAAGGTACCAGATGACTGATAAACTGTTCGCCGTTTACAACAATTGTATGGCCGGCATTGTTCCCACCCTGAAACCTCACAACAAAATCGGCAAACTCCGACAGAAGATCGACGATTTTACCTTTTCCTTCATCACCCCATTGGGTTCCGACAATTACGATGTTGGCCACGTGTTACTCCTTTTTAATCTTAATTCGTTTTTCACGAAAATAATCCTGGATAAGTGTGCGGCACTCATCCTGACATATACCGTGTATGATTTCCGGCCGGTGATTCAATCTTGCGTCATCGGCGAAGTTATATAAAGAACCGGCGGCTCCCCACTTTGGATCATGGGCGCCGAAAACAACCCGTGATACTCTGGCATGAACAATTGCCCCCATACACATAATACACGGTTCAATAGTAACATACAGAGTTGTGCTTAACAACCGGTAATTCAGAATCTTTTGCGCAGCCTTGCGTAGTGTGATTATTTCAGCATGTGCAGTGGGATCAGCAAGGCTTACGGTCTGGTTGTGTGATGAGGAGAGGATTTCTCCTGATTCAGAAACAAGTACTGCACCTATAGGAACTTCCGACTTTTGTCCAGCTTTTTTGGCCTGGTTTAACGCCAGTTTCATGAATTTTATGTGTTCTTCGGTCATTATATATTATTAACGTGCGCAGTAAACTAAATTTTACCACGAAGATCACGAAGGTTATGAAGGATAATGATAATAAAGATAAAAAGAAAATCTTCGTGTTTCTTCGTGCATTTGGTCTCGATTGGGATTCCAGGGCAAACGCATTTGAATCCCAATACAGGGAGAACGCTCCACGACGGCGTGT
>CAZBOB010000354.1:0-2156 GCA_964492995.1 uncultured Desulfobacteraceae bacterium
ATTCCGCAGATTGACGCAGAGATTGCGGAAAAGGGCAATTTCTGGATGGAAACTACTTAAGTTACCACCCAAACCGCTCTGTTTCTAATCGTTTGAATTACCTTCTTACTTACTCTTCCCATAAAAAATTCCTCCACCCTGGACAACCCTCTTCTGCCTAAAACGATTGTGCCGTAATCTCCGGTTCTGGCTTCTTGGACAATAGCTTCTGCCCGACTATAGGCGTCTGAAATTATTTTGGTTGTTATCTGATCTGGTTTGAATCCTGCGTCTGTCAAACAACGTTTTGCTTTATCAAATATGGAACTTATTTCTTTTTCAGCAGCTTCAATGTGAACTTTGGGTAAAAAAAGATCCGGGATTTCTGCCTGAAAATACCTGACCCCTCGAATGACATTGAGCAAGGTTATTTTGAAATCGAAACCACCCAGTGTTGTTGCCACATAATCTACAGCGCGCATGGCATTCTCCGAGCTATCGAGTGCGACTAGAATGTTTTCATCAAGTGGAATTCTGCCGATCATCAAAACAGGAAGGAAAGCCAGTTTCTCAATAATTTTTGTGGCCACGCTCCCCACAACAATCTCTTTATAGGTACTCATGCCTTTTCGCCCGACAACCACGCAACTGTAGCCCTCTTTGGCTTCCTGGATGATGTCCCGTGCGATTCCTTTTTTTCTATTATGGATATCTACGGTAACCGCATCCTGTGAAAGGCCTGAACGCAGAAGGATCTGCTGCGCCTTATCCATGTATTCCTGAATCACTTTTCTTTTTTGCATCTCCCAGGCTTCGACTTCCCTGGCGGATCGGGCAAATAGGGGATCTTTGGCAAGATCCCGATAAGATTCTGGTATGCTGCTGAAAACATTAAATAGAACTACCTTCATTTTATGAAACGGGGCCAGGTTGCTTACATACCGTACCGCACATAAGGCATCCTCAGATCCATCAACAGCTAATAATAACTTTTTTTGAGTCTGACTTTTCATCGCTGAACCTCCCTTTTTCACCCACACCCCTGCCCGCTTGTTCCCCCGGCCGCCTTGCCTGGCGGGCGAGTTCGCAATGGCAGACAGTCACTTCCCCGCCCTTCAAGGAAAAAGACCGGGTGGGGGCGGTTAATTTGAAGCTTTTTTAAAAATCGCTTAATACAGTTTAAAAAATTGCTCAATTTGGGTAATACTAAAGCAACAGTTGTGCCAGAAATGGAAAGAATGCCTGAGATTTTCTAACAGATAGTAATTATTAGAAATTAAATTGTATGCATGAAGGGTTTTTAAAAAAGATGGTATCCATGCCTGTCAGATATTTTTACAAATTGTAAAAGAAAAAATGGATTTTTTATTCGATGTTACACCAACCCGACCTAAGCTCCTTTACACACTGTAAAAAATACTGACAATTCTATTTCCCATATTTTGCATGAAGCATCTCTTGAATTAATAAGATGCTATTAAGTCAGACAGTTAACAAGTTTTAATCATCCATTCTTACATGGTACATTTTTTGCTTTTAATAAATTACTTTATTTGTAGCACGATTCAAAGAATATTGAATAAGGAGATCTTAAAATGAGCATTGAAGAAATTACTGAAATCCTCAGAATGTGTGAACTCTTTAGTGAACTTTCTGATAAAGAATTGCGATCCATTGCTAAATTGGGGCGTATCGAAAAATTTGAAGCAGGAGAAAAAATATATGAGCAAAGCAGCATCGGAACGAAATTATATATTTTATTCAAAGGATATGTTGCCCTTGAAAGAAGGGTCGATTTAGGGGGTGTTCGCGAGGCGAATGTTACTGTTTTTACCTTGAGAGAACGCACAAACAGAAGGCTTATGGGCGGCTGGTGTACACTTGTCGGAAAGCAACATGTCCAGATGTGTTCCGCAGTATGCGAAAAACCGACTCAGGTCATTTCGATGCGTTGTTCGGATCTTAGAGAGACCATGATTAAGGACTCAAACATGCAAATAAAAATATTGGAAAAGCTTATTTTATTGCTTCGCGATCGAATATACAGTTCCTATGGAGCAATTGAAACCCTGTAATATTCTCTAGTTAGTGCCCGAACGAAAACTAGGATTTTTTGTTAAGATCAAGGAAAACGAAAATTTTAACCACAATAATACTATTAGTATTTCGAGGATTAA
>CAZBOB010000355.1:0-2141 GCA_964492995.1 uncultured Desulfobacteraceae bacterium
CTATAGCCATGGAAGGCCCCGGTCTACTCGACAACGTCCAACATCGAATGTTGAACGAAAGACAAAAACAAGGGCAAGAATTATATAAAAAGAACTTAGATAGACCCAAAGATGGTTAAAACTTATCCAGTATCAAAACGGCTGAAGAAAAAAAGATACAGTCATTCAAGGTTTCACATCGGTTTTCTAAAACAAATGAAATTAAATTGTGGAGCAGAGCGACATCATGATTCGATGTTCAACGTTGGACGTTCGATGTTCGATGTTCAGTCTGTTCACTGTCAGACGTTCATCTTTCAAAACAACTTAGCGCTTATGACCCACAACCTTGAGCCTTGAACCTCTGAACCCCAAGCTATGCCATAGATTCAAGCTTTTTTTGGTATGCTGATGTTTTTTCAAAATCGTTCAATGCATGGTAACAGTTAACAATAAATTCAAGGCATTGTCTTGAATGTTGAAATTTTAGAAAAAATGACAGTGCTGTTTCAAAAGCACCCAAATTCATGTGGCTTATCCCCAGACACAGGTTGAGCTGCTCATTCTCAGGGAAATACTTCACACCCTTTGAAAGAATGTTAACCGATTCACGATAGGCTCTTTTCTTTTGATTTAAGATGCCCAGTCCCAGGTAAGCGCGAGGGTCAGGGTGATATTTCAACGCTTTTATGTATAATCTTTCAGCAATTTTATCTTTTCCTTTTATGTCTTCATTTAATGAATAATCTCCATGATCAAAGGTCATTCCGAGCCTGGAGCAAAAATCGGCATGCATGGGATAAAATTCCTTTTTATCGATAAGCTCAATGGCGTCTACAATTGCAGGAAGTAATTCATAATATGTGGTTCTTAATTTTTTTCCAAAAGAGATTACATCTTCTCGGGACAATTTAGCATCTGTTTCAAAATACTTGATATCTTCAATACGATTTAACCATATATCCTCAGATACATTAAATTTTTTCTTATATTCGGAATAGAGTGCGGTTCCCGGAAACAGAGAAAGGACAAAAGAATGGATAACCAGAGGGTTGATCCTTTTAATCAAATCGATGCTCTCTTGAATTGTTTCCCTGCTTTCTCCAGGAGAGCCATAGATAAAATAGGCCCGTGGTAAAATGCCGTATTTTGAAGTGTTGGCAAAAGTGTTCTCGATCTCACCGGTTGTGATTTTCTTGTTCAGATAAGCCCGAATTTTTTCAGAACCGCTTTCTATCCCGTAACTGATTTGAATGCAACCGGCTCTTTTCATCCAGGAAATGACTTCTTCACTCATATAATTGACCCGGGATATGGCATTCCAAGCGATCCTAAGATTTTTTTCAAGGATTTTTTTACAAATTTCGATCACACGTTTTTTGTTGACGCTGAAGGTGTCATCCGAAAAATAAAAAAAATTGATACCCTTTTTGTAAAGGAGTTCGAGTTCTTCAACAAAATAGTCGACCGAATGAAACCTGACCTTATGGCCCCAAAATTTGGGTGAACCGCAAAATGTACATTTTCCCGGACAGCCCCGGGTTAAAGACAGATGTTGGTATTCAAAATACTTCGCCGGAACCGGAAGCTGATCAAGATCTTGAATATATTCGGCAGGTTTTGTACGGAAAACCTTGCCGTCTTTTTTGAAAGCAATACCTCTGATATTTCCTATGTGTTCATCTTCTCCTTTTTCAAGGCATCTGACCAGATGTAAGAATGTATATTCACCCTCGCCCATAACCACAAAATCAATTTCCGGGAAATGGGTTAAGAAATGTTCCCATAAAAAGGTGGCACTGACTCCCCCAAAAACAATTTTCACCTCTGGATCGATCTGTTTGGCTATTCTAGCAATCTCGATGCCTCCCCAACGGTTTGCCTGTAAAATAGAAAACCCTATGACATCAGGCTTTTTTTCAAGAAGGATTTCACTGATTTTTTCAGGTGATTCATTAATTTTGCACCAGTTCAATATCTCGACATCGTAATTATTTTCTTTTAGTACTGCGCCCACGTAGTACATGCCGATGGGCGGGACCACCACATCTTCGGTGTTGACCCGTTCCTCAAGCAAGTATGGATATATAAGCAATATTTTCATTTTTCGTTTTTACTGTTTAGTTGCTTCAGTAGTCGGGGTGTTTTTCTTATAAAGCTTT
>CAZBOB010000356.1:0-2121 GCA_964492995.1 uncultured Desulfobacteraceae bacterium
AAAGCCTCCGGCTCGCCCTTTGGGGTGAAAATTGATTAGAAAAAAAGACCATCATTCGATTTACCATTTGGGTAAAAAGTATAATTCTATGATTTTGTTTAAATCCGCTTCAACATAGTATCTTAAAGACTCTAATCAATTTTCATGCAAGATTCAGGTATTAATTGATGATATTGACCCGGCTCCAGAACTTATTGAGAAGTTACGAAGTATGAAACAACATCTCCAACATAATATCAATTGAGCGACATGCAACACAAATGATTGTTCCGTCTTTACTAATCAGAACTTTGGTCGGTACGCCTATTACGCCATACATTGATGCAACCTTACCATCTGTATCCAGAAGAACTTTATAAGGAAGTTTATGTTTAAGCATATATGCAGACACTTTGTCTTTGCTTTCCTGGATATCTATATTAATGATTTCAAGTCCTTTTTCTTTGTACTTGGCGTATAATTCCTTTAGCTGAGGAATTTCTTTCCGGCAATAGGAACACCAGGTTGTACTAAAAACCAAAAGGACCCCTTGACCTTTGTAATAACTCAATTGGACCTTATTGCCGTTAAGGTCTTCAAGAGCAAAATCAAGTGCTTTTTTTTCAATACTCTGCTTTTTAATATCCCATTTTTCTTGCTTGGAAGCATCTTCCGAAGGAAAACAGGCCAATAAACCCAATAGACTGAATACTAAAATTATACCAAACAATAATCTAAGTATTCCTTTCATATCCACCTCACTTTTGGGCCTCGGAAAAAATAAATCACCCCATTTTATTTGTCTTTTGGTTTGAATTCATTGGAAAAACAAAAAGGATTTTACATTCCATCAGTCGATCTGATATGGTTTTTTGCATATCAGTCATGCCGATCATCTTTGGATCGTTTCAGGATCGGCGCATGTGTCAGAGGGCAGATGGAGCATGGCGACAATCGACAAAAACATCGACGAATCGGAAATTTCCAAATTCGAGACCGTGGCCTCCCGCTGGTGGGACCGCGAAGGGGAGTTTGGCGCCCTGCACGATATCAATGAGACCCGGGTCCGATACATCAACGCCCGGGCCGGTCTTGCCGGCAAGCAGGTGCTCGACATCGGCTGCGGCGGCGGTATTCTTTCGGAGGCTATGGCGGAAATAGGTGCCCAAGTAACGGGAATCGACGCCGGCAAAGGCCCGCTCGAGATCGCCAGAAATCACATGGTTGAAAAAGGCTTGAAAATCGATTACCGGCAAGTTACTGCCGAAGCCTTTGTCGTATCCCATTCCCAGCGCTATGATATCGTCACCTGCCTGGAGCTGCTCGAACACGTTCCCAGGCCATGGTCTATAATCAAAGCCTGCAAAGACCTGGTCAGGCCCGGCGGGCATGTGTTTTTTGCAACTTTAAACCGCAATCCTCTGTCATACCTGCTGGCAATCGTGGCAGCGGAATACCTTCTCGGGCTGGTACCCAAAGGAACGCATCAGTACAGCCGGTTTATCAAACCTTCGGAGATGATCCAATGGGCCGAAGCGGTTCAACTCACCTCAAAGAACATCTCCGGGCTTTTTTACATTCCCTTTTTGCGCCGCTGCATTCTCGGCGGACCGTCCTACGTGAACTATATGGCGCATTTTTCCCGGTAGCCTCCAAACATGATAGAGGCACATTTTAAAAATAACTAATGAATTAGTACTTTCCGCGTATTTTCAGCCTGTTCAAGAACTAAAGCGAGCTTTTGGCGGGCTTCTGAATATGTATAAACTTGCATTTTAGACCTCCACGGTTTCGACGTTGAGATTTTGAGCAGCTGCCTTTAACTTTCCGATCCTTGGGATCAGGTGGAGCGACAGGTTGGCCGTTCCTGTCTCAGATATCAAGAGCAAAGCGGATTGCACGCCCAACATCAACCATCTTTGCTGGAGGCAAGGATGTGATTAATGATCCGATTTTTCCCTTCGAAACAGTCTGCAAGTGGTCACAGTTGACAGCGCAATCCCGGGGCATGCCCTCGCCTTTCGAGAGAAACAACTCAGACGGTATATTGCGGACCGTAGTTGTAATGGGAGCGATGGTTACTTCACCAGTGTCCATCCATAAATGAGGATTTTTGTTCAAGATCAAGGCATGTGAAAAAAA
>CAZBOB010000357.1:0-2103 GCA_964492995.1 uncultured Desulfobacteraceae bacterium
AGAGCACTTAGGCACTTCTCCGGCTTGTCCGGGTTAGGATTTTACTTGTGTATCCCTAATGGGCAAAATTGCATGCTCCGGGCAGATCTGGGCGCAGACGGAACACCCCGAACACATGACAGGATCGATTTTAACCCGGTTATCCTCTATGAAAAAGGCCGGGCATGCGAGCTCATTAATACAATCTTTGTGACCTTTACATTTGTCACTAACAAAAAAAGGTTTTCCCCGGGCTTTCTTCAGACCTCTCGCATACAGCGTACACATTTCTTTGGATATCACCACCGAAACCCCTTTAAAATTCAGGGCTTCTTTGACGGCATCGATACTCTTTTTTACCCGGTACGGCCTGATAACCGTAACGTGGGATACCCCCACGGCCCGGACGATCTCTTCGATAGACACCATCCCGTACCCGTCAATGTTCAGTTTTTTCATATCAACACCGGGATGAGGCTGATGCCCGGTCATGGCAGTGGTGCCGTTATCAAGAATTACCATGGTAAAATTATGGTTATTATAGACGGCATTAATTAAACCGGGTATTCCGGAATGAAAAAAGGTGGAATCTCCAATAAAGGAAATGACTTTTTTACCGGTCTTTATTGAAAAACCGCAGGATACTCCTGCAGAAGCTCCCATGCATATCAGAAAATCTCCCATGGCAAGTGGTGGCAGGAATCCGAGGGTATAGCAGCCGATATCGGTGGGACAAATTGTATCCATACCTTCTGATGCCTTTTTAACCGCATAAAAGGTGGCCCGATGAGAACATCCGGCACAAAGGTTGGGCGGCCGCTCTGGAATTTCGGGAATATCTGAAAGATCCGGGACCTTAGCCGGCGTATACGCCACATCAAAATAGGTTGCCATGGATTGTCTTACCAGGGCGGGATCGAATTCATAAAGTCGTGAGAAATATTTTTGACTTTTCCCCAAAATCGGAAGGGTTAATTTTTCCTCCTGTGCCAACATCTTGACCGTTTCTTCCATGAAAGGCTCGCCTTCCTCCACAACCAGCACCTTTTCACACTCTTTTAAAAACCGTTTGATCGTAGCTCGGGGCATGGGATACGAAAATCCGATACGAAATATCTTAACCCGATGTTCTATGTTCAGGTCTTTGGCTGCATCAAACACATAATTGTAACTGACCCCATTACATATAATACCCCAGACGCCGTTGCCCATGATGAAATTGTACTCTGAATTTTCGGACATCTTTTCAGCGGTTTCAAGTTTGCTCAGCAGTCTTGCATGCAGCTTTCTGGCAACAGCAGGAACGGGTACCTGATTGAAAGGATCCTTGGAAATATCACCGCTTGTTTCGGGCGCCTTGATTTCACCAAAAACCACGTCGGCAGTGGAATGATTTATTCTGGTTGTCGTTCTGAAGATAACCGGTTGCTGAAGTTTTTCCGAAATATCAAAAGCGTAGGCGACCATATCTTTGGCCTCCTGCACCGAAGAAGGCTCAACCATGGGCAAACCCGAAAATTTGCTATAATAACGGTTGTCCTGTTCGTTCTGACTCGAAAACATGTACGGATCATCGGCCGTAACGATAACAAGCCCCCCCTTAACGCCAATGTAGGCAAGCGTCATAAAAACGTCTGCAGCCACATTCATTCCCACATGCTTCATAACACACATGCTTCGAACTCCGCAATTTGCCGTAGCGGCCGCCACTTCAAGAGCCACCTTTTCATTAGTGCTGTATTCAAAATAGAGGTTGCTTTCCCGGGAGATCTGGAAAAAGTTGGTTGATATTTCTGAAGAGGGTGTGCCAGGGTATGTTGTTGCAACAGCGACTCCGGCCTCAACCGCCCCACGGGCAATGGCTTCGTTGCCCAAAAGCAGCATTTTCAGACCGGAATGTTCAGTGAGTAGTTTGTGCATGGTACCTTCCTTAAACTTGATATTACCTTTTCTATTTTGACGGATCGTTTTATGAGGGACTAATATATCAGCAGCCCTTGACGTGTAAAGAATTTTCTTTAGTCCAACAAGCAACCAGGGTAAACTCATTTGAATCTCAATACAGGGAAAACGCTCCACGACGGCGTGTATCTCTTTCCAACCGACTGAAACTTGTGCTTAAGC
>CAZBOB010000358.1:0-2100 GCA_964492995.1 uncultured Desulfobacteraceae bacterium
TATCATTTTTCTTTCGCCGACGACCCAATTCCATCAATACATTATCATTGGCAGCAATAATCCTTCTACTAATAAGACCCACGCAGTTGTTTGAGGCCGGCTGGCAACTATCGTTTGCCTCGGTTCTTGGAATTATAATTTTTGCGGACCGAATTTATTTCTTCATTTATGAAAGAATAACAGGCACTCCGTGGTTCAAGCAAACACCAAGAAGTAGGTTTTTCTTTCGTATAATCGCAAGACCAGGGCCATTTATACTCAGACTATTTTCGGTGGGACTTGCTGCTTGGTTGGGTGGAGCTGGGATTCTGCTATATCATTTCTACACGATTAATCCCTTTACAAGTATCTGGACGGTGATTGTCTTTCCATTTGTGGCTTTAATTTTGGCCTTTGGATATCTGAAAATAATTCTATCCTTATTGCTGCCTACCATAGCGCTGGGATTAGGTGTCATTGTGAAAGGATTAGCTATTTCGCTGATTTGGATTGTAGAGCATATCGCCCGGTTAGATATCGGACAAATACTAATAGGCCATGTACTACTTGAACTAATAATTTTATATTACTGTCTTATTCTTTTTACTGCGTTTGTTTACTTCCGGCGTCCTTTACTAAAGAAAGCTATATGCACGTCAATGGCACTAACAATAATCGTCTTTTTAGGTGTCACAAAATGGCAAAGAACTTATAGAGACGATGTAATTCTTACCTGTCTTGATGTCGGCCACGGCCAGGCAATACTGGCACAACTCCCGGGCCAAGCCAATATTCTATTTGATGCAGGTTCACTATACAGACATGACATCGGCAGGAGAGCTGTTGCACCATTTTTTGATTACAGCGGAATAAGCAAAATCGATGCAATTATTATAAGTCACAATGATGTTGACCATATCAACGGCATACCGGAGATCGTAGAACACTGTAACGTCGGACAGATATATGCAAACGACGCATTTCTTAGCACGTCTGATACGTGGGGTACAGCCGAGTATCTGAGAAAAGACATGCGAGAAAAAGGTCTTACCATCAAGCCGATTGGCACCAAGTTGAATATTCGTACTAATGCTGTGATACAGATGCTTTGGCCGGGCGAAACGGTATCTCAGTTTACTGAACTCAGCGACAATGACAGTTCGCTGGTCTGCCTGATAGAATTCGCAGGCAGGAAAATCCTTTTATGCTCCGACATTGAAGATTTTGCCCAACGTGAACTTCTCCGCCTCAATCCAGATTTAAGAGCTGATATTGTTGTCCTTCCACATCATGGCTCAGGTAAAACGCTGGTGCCGCAATTTCTCAAGAATCTCGGTTCGGAAATCATGATATGTAGCTGTAGCCAAAGACAATATGAAAGACAACAAGCAAGCGAAACGCAATATAACGCCAAAACTTTCTATACTGCTGCGGAAGGAGCTATTAACGTTTGTATTGACAAAAACGGCACTCTTACAACTGAAGTTTTTGCAAAATAATCAACATTTGAACGACCAATTTTTGGAATAAAATCACACGGAAGTTTTTTCGACCTCCTCAAGAAAATATACGTCATCCATTTCTATAACACCACTTTGCTGATTCGCCTTTTGCAGTTCATCAGATTGCAAAAACTTTTTAGCATCGTCCATATTATCCCATTGGGAAAGATGAACAATCTTATTGGGATCATCCTCACTATGGAATATCTGGTATGACTTCATCTTGCCCGCCTTACGCAGTGCTACGCCATCCTCGATATCGTATGCAGATTTCCACTTGGTAAAATCCTCGACTTTAAGTATACCTAATACATATGGCATTCTATACGGCCTCCTTTCAAAACATAGCTACAACAGATAATGCCTATTTAGTAAGAACCGCACGCAAAACGAGGAGCTAAATATTTGACATACAGTTTCACCACGGGTTTTAACTCACAAAATCATGCTTGTCCACTTTGAATTAGAGACTACCAGCGCAGCGACAAAAACGATGAAGTGAACGTGCGTACATCACCGCATGTGTACAACGATTTCGACTCTGCGGTTCTTGGTCTTGCCCTGGGCTGTAGCGTTCGAGGCGACGGGTCTGGCAGGACCGCAACCAATTGCACGAATT
>CAZBOB010000359.1:0-2095 GCA_964492995.1 uncultured Desulfobacteraceae bacterium
CCGCCCCGAGGCGGGAACAAGTAATTCCGCAGATTGACCCCAGAGAAATAGGCTCTGCCCCAGTTGAATCGGCTGCGCATTCAACGGGGTAAACATTTCACCCCAGTACGATAGTTCCTACCTACGGGGCAGGCAGGGCAGGCGCAGAGATTGCGGAAAAGGGCCATTTCTGGATGGAAACTAATTAATATTGACTCTTTTTCTCGACCTGGTCTGTGCTGCCCTACATCGCTGATCTGACACATCCAAATGGAAAAAAGTTCAATTTTTAAAAATATTGTATTAATAGGTTGTGCACGTTCAACACGAAAGTCCCAAAAGATGAAATTCTGCTTCTTATAAACTTGTTGAGTTCTTCATGAAAAACCCTGGTTAGACGTATTCCCAGGAACAATATAAGCCCTAATCTCATTATTTTTCCTGTGATATTATAGTGTTATAAAATATATGAAAAAAAGTACTATACGGCAAAACAGCCGCATATTAGAAATAGGCTGCGTTTTAGCCGTATTTCACATTTCAATATAAAACAAAGGTGAATACTAATACGTTGTATTGTTTATACTTTTTAACTTTGTAACGGCAAATAGCCGTAATTAACTACGGCTATTAGGCCGTCTAATCTATGTTAGGATTGGCAAGGAAAAACATGAGTAAAATTACTAAAGAACATGTTGTTATTCAACGATGGTTCCCGGCAAATGATCCGGTGGCCACAAATGTGGCTCGCTTGTGCATTCTTAAAGAAGACTTAAAGTTGGAATATCGAGGATGGCTCGGGCAGAAAATTCCAGAACTCGATATGAACCAGATTCCCTGGCGAAAGCTGTATTTCTTGAGAAGTATTTTCAAGACAATGATGGAAATACACAGCGCAGTTCATTCTTTGAAAATGAATCAAGAATTTAGAGAGGCGCTTCGTCAACAGCCAAAGCCTTTGCAAAACGCTTTTGATGAGCTGAATCGCATTACGACTGCTGCCCACCCCCTTATAAAAGGCTATCGCAATAGTCTCGGTGGGCATGTAAAGGAACAGTCTGTATCTATCGCTTTAAGTAAGGTGTCCAAAGATAGGACTGGGTTTCTTGAAGTCGATGTAGCTAAAAAGCAATTCCATTTCAACTTCGCTTCGGAATTGTGCATGGCAATACTTTTCGATCAGTACCCCGAAGAACAGCAACGAGAGAAGGCTAAGGAAATCATTGGAGAATTGAAGAAGGCTTTGCCATTCAAAGCTATCGACGCAATTGTTACGGCATATGTAGACAGCCGGAAACTACTGGATAGCGGGGAACGCGACAAATCCTAACATTTCACTGGTGCGGACGCAAAACGCCGCGCCGCACAGTTCGCAGTTCGGCCTTCGATAACATAGCATGTACCTTTTATTATGATCAGAGATCCATTTTACAGACAAATTATTACAAGACTAAATAGTGATCTTGACCATGATCTTTTTGAAGAATGTGCCGTTGATCTTATTCGGCATGACTTTCCAAACATTGTTCTTATTAGAGGGGGGGCTGACTCAGGAATGGATGGCGCTATTTCCGATTTACAAGGGCGTGCATTCCCTTTGATATCCACAACCGGAAAGAATGTTATTGGTAATTTAACACGTAATCTGAAGTCCTATTTAAAAAACAACGGCCCTCGACGCAAAGCAGTTCTTGCGACATCTCAAAATCTTACACAACGAAAAAGAAACAATCTTGAAACCCGTGCAGAAGAACTAGGGTTTAGTTTGATACAAATATACGATCAAAATACCTTAGCACGTAGACTTTATCAAAGTCCTGAATGGTGTGTGGAACTTTTGGGGCTTACCGGTGAACCTTCGGCTTTATCGGTTATCCCCTTGTCCAAACGTCCTTTGATCGAACATGATCTAATTGGAAGAGATGAAGACTTTTCGTGGTTAACCAAGACCGAGGGAGATAAACTTTTGGTCGGTCAACCTGGATCGGGAAAAACCTTTTTGCTATACCAATTTGCAATAAAAGGTTATGGCCTTTTTGTTGTTAATGACAATTTAGGTTCAATAGCGGCGGGTGTCAAGAGAGTTGTCACCTGATCCATAGTTTAGGCCGCCTTT
>CAZBOB010000360.1:0-2075 GCA_964492995.1 uncultured Desulfobacteraceae bacterium
CCATGACCCTCGAAAGGGCCATAAATTTTATAAAAGATGACGAGATGGTGGAGGTAACCCCACAATCCATCAGGCTGTATAAAAAAACGCTTTCCGTAAAGAAACGGAAACATAAAAACGGACTGAACTAGCGTTGCGAGACGTTTAATTAATACCTCATGAACAATAACAAAATAGAAATCGACAAACGCCGGACCTTTGGCATCATCAGCCATCCAGACGCAGGCAAGACCACATTGACCGAAAAGCTCCTTCTTTATGGCGGCGCTATTCAGCAGGCCGGCGCCGTAAAGGCCCGCAAGGCAGAAAGATATGCAACCAGCGACTGGATGGCCATCGAAAAGGAACGGGGCATATCTGTCACCACGTCGGTGATGAAATTCAATTACCGAAACTTTGAGATAAATCTTCTGGACACGCCCGGACATCAGGACTTCTCCGAGGATACCTACAGGGTTCTGACAGCCGTTGACAGCGCCCTTATGGTCATCGACAACGCCAAGGGGGTTGAGCCCCAGACCGAAAAGCTCATGGAAGTCTGCCGCATGCGCAACACGCCCATCATTACTTTTATTAACAAACTGGACAGGGAGGGCATGACACCCCTTGATATTCTTGATGATATTGAGAACAAGCTCCAGATCGAATGCACCCCCCTTTCCTGGCCCATCGGCATGGGGAAAAGATTCAAGGGGGTTTACAACCTCTATAAAAAAGAGCTTCACCTTTTTACGCCCGGCCAGGAATCGCGCCGCAGGCAAGGCATGGTGATAAACGATCTTTCTGCCACCATACTCGATGAGATTCTCGGAAGCCAAGCCCATGACTTAAGAGAGGATATTGAATTCATCGAGGGCGTTGCAGCGCCCTTTGAACTTGACCATTACTTAAAAGGCAACCAGACGCCTGTTTTTTTTGGGAGTGCCATCAACAATTTCGGTGTAAAAGAGATGCTGGACGCCTTTGTGGAGATGGCGCCGTCTCCGGGTCCCAGGGCGGCGGTTACACGAAAAGTTTCTCCCTATGAGGAACCCTTCTCGGGTTTTGCGTTTAAAATTCAGGCCAATATGAATCCGGCACACCGGGACAGAATCGCATTTATCCGGATCTGCTCGGGCAAATTTACCAGAGGAATGAAGGCCGTTCACCACAGAATCGGAAAAGATGTTACATTTTCAAATCCCACCATTTTCATGGCCAATGAGCGTGAAATCGTGTCGGAAGCCTATCCAGGCGATATCATCGGCATTTATAACCATGGTACCATAAAGATCGGTGACACATTTACGGAAAAGGAGCCCTTAAAATTCTGCGGAATTCCCAATTTTGCCCCTGAAATTTTCAAAAAGGCCATTCTCAAGAACCCCATGAAGACAAAACATCTTCAGAAAGGACTGGTCCAGCTCGCAGAAGAGGGGGTTGTTCAGGTTTTCAGACCGGTTGCCAGAAACGGCTACATATTAGGGGCTGTGGGGATGCTTCAGTTTGACATCACAATGGAACGCTTAAGGTCCGAATATGGCGTTGACGCTGTTTACGAACCGGTTGATTATCGTGTCGCGCGGTGGATCGAATGCGACGATCCTAAAAAGATGGCGGATTTTGAGAAAAAAACAGGTCCAACATGGTAAGGGATGCCGAAGGATCAAGGGCCTATCTCACAACCAGTGAGTTCCAGCTCGACTATTGCATGAAAGAATGGCCCGGAATAGCATTCCACAAAACAAGGGAAATCAATAACTCCCAGACCACCCAACCACTAACTGCTTAGAAGCCATTTCAAAACCTTTCAGAGAGTATTTTCGGTGTGTCCACTAAATGGGGTAAGACCATTCAACAGCTATTTCTTTTTCTTTACAGCCGTTTTGATACTCGTAACAAAAATCGAACTTAGGGGCTTCGCCCCGCCTGCCATTGCAAGGCACGAGCGGACAGGCCCAATTGGAATAATGGGTGAGCTTGTCCTGAACGAAGTTGAAGGAAAGGAGTTTTTTACAATTAAAATGGTTTATTTCCGCCTTGGAAGTGGCTGCTTGATTTTAATCCTTACACCGAGGTGCAAACTCTGGGGAATG
>CAZBOB010000361.1:0-2069 GCA_964492995.1 uncultured Desulfobacteraceae bacterium
CGACTTTCTGTTACGGATCGCTGCAATTTGAGATGTATCTACTGTATGCCGAAACAGGGAGTTCAGTTTATCCCGCATCGGGAGATACTCAGCTATGAAGAGATGCTCCGTATCGTCAGACTTTGCGTTTATAAAGGTATTCGTAAAGTCAGGGTCACCGGGGGAGAACCCCTGGTACGAAAGGAAGTTACAAATTTTCTTGAAATGCTTTGTAAGTTAGAAGGACTGGAGGAAATCAGTCTGACTACCAACGGTGTGCTGCTTAAAAGTTTTGCTGCCGACATCAAAAATTGCGGTATCTGCCGGATCAATGTGAGTCTGGATTCTCTTAAGCCCGAACGATTTTTTCGAATTACAGGAAGAGACTATTTTGAACGGGTGTGGGAGGGTCTTGAGGAGGCGGAACATGTGGGATTTAATCCCATTAAAATTAATGTGGTAGCGATAAAAGGTGTCAATGATGATGAAATATTGGATTTTGCCGATCTGGCCGTAAAAAAGCCCTATCATATTCGTTTTATTGAGCTTATGCCTGTAGGTAAACAAAACACATGGAGTACCGAACGGTTCGTGTCTTCAGATGAAATTTTTCGTCTGATCCAATCTCTTGGAGACTTGAACCCTGTGAAACCCAACCCCTATGACGGCCCTGCGCAACGATTTAAAATTAAAGGGGGGCAAGGGGAGATTGGGCTGATTAGCGCCTTGAGTCATCACTTTTGTGATCATTGCAATCGCTTGCGGTTGACCCCTGAAGGGCATCTTAGGGGCTGTCTTTTTTCGGATCAGGAGATTGATCTTAAAACACCTTTAAGACAGAAAAAGCAAGATGACTATCTCCTACAACTGATTGAGCTTGCGATTAAAAACAAACCCAAAGAACACGGGCTGCTGAAGTATTTTCCTCGAAAATGTGTCCCTCAGATGAACCGTATCGGGGGTTGAAAAAGACGGCCAAATGGTATCCCGGGCCTCCGGTAAAAATAAACTTTGAAACAAATCTGGAGGCCCGAAAGCCCATTTTTCTGAACATTATTATTCAGAATTATTTAGAAGATCCCGACTCGAGCTCTTTAATGCGTTTATTTATGGCATCAAGTTCTTTTTTCACGGCATCGGCTTCACCCTTGAGTATATTAACCTCATCTTCGGGTTTCATGGCGTAAGGACTCTCATAAGGGGCATAGTAGGCTGGACCATACCCTCTTCCGGTGGGAGGGAAAACTCCACGCCAGCCGAGGCCTCTTCCGTAGCCTCGCCCCTGGCCAAAACCAGGCCCAAAACCGCCTCTAAAGCCACGGCCTTGATCAAAGCCCTGTTCATAACCATAACTTCTATATCCGGGTCTCAATATCGGTGTCGAACCATAAGCAGTCCGGGAAGGATTGCAGAATCCTTGGCCCCGCCCTGTCATAGAACCCATTCCCGCGGGTCCTGTTCCATTAAATCCGGGCATATAAAACACCTCCTTTCCTTTAAAATTTGACGCACCAGGCTGTTCCTGAATAAATTTGAGCTCTTTATGGCTCGTCATTCTTACCTTCTGTTATGAGCCTGTGACCATAATATAGCTACTTGCTCTAAATTGTCAACTATTTTTATGGTCGTATGACCAATATTGTTTTATATAACATTGTTTAAATTAATTTATTCCGGCTGCAACAAAGAAATTCAATTGAACGATGTATGGCTGGCATAATATTTGCGCGTTCATTCAATTGAGGTTAACTTGGCAACCTCCATTTTCATATTACCCCCCTTCTTAATCGGCAAATCGGCCCTTGAGGGATAGGTCCTTGGGGTCGATTTGCCGGTTTTACTTTGCCCGGCTGGCAGCGAGCTTGCAATGGCAGGCGGGAAAGCCAATTATCTTGCAACATTCAGATCTTTAAGCGTTACAATATCGTTACCTAACGTTACATTTTATTACACGTAACGCTATTTTTATTTGTTAATCTGTTTTGAATTTTTTCCACCAAAATCACTTTGTCTTTTGTAATAACTAAATTTTAAATAATATTATAATAAGTTACGTCTCAACTCAGCGATGGTGTCATATACATATGGAC
>CAZBOB010000362.1:0-2064 GCA_964492995.1 uncultured Desulfobacteraceae bacterium
TCTTGATGTGGCAATTTTGATAGAAACGTTGATTTTTGCTTTTAAAGGCATATAGTCCAACATCTCCTAACATCCCATTACCCATTTCAGCCTTGAGCTGTTTTGGATAAAAAGTAATCGCAAAATTTGTAGAATTTATTTTGAGGCTTATCAAAATAGAACCTTGAATAGACGGTTTTAAAGACAAAATCTCATTTATCATGGTATTTGAAAACAATTTATGATATAAAAATAAACAATTATCGGTTGGGATTTAATATTATCACTTTTTTCATACGTTCAAGTTGCATGCAAAAATGTGAAAGTCGATGGATATAGAAATAATACCCTTAGCAGAAAAAAAGCTAAAACGAAGAGGAATCTCTGAAAAACGGCTTAGGGAAACGCTTGATTCCCCTGATCAGACATTGGATGGTTATGGTGGAAGAAAAGTCGCCCAGAAAAAATATTTCATGAAGAACAAAGAATATCTTTTGAGAGTGATATATGAAGAAAAAGAGGAATTGAAGGTAATTGTAACAGCTTATATAACCTCACAATTAAGCCGTTACTGGAGAGAGAGGGAAAAATGAAAATTGAATATGACCCTAAACATGACTTGTTAAATATTGAGTTCATACATGAGGAGTCCATTGCTGAATCAATCGAACTTGATGGAATAATCATTGATTATTCAAAGGATAGAAAGATTGTTTCAATAGAAATTTTAGACGCTGGGAAACGTACCACAAAGGGGCCTTTGGATATACTTGATCTGAAGATAATCAAAGAAAAGGTGGCTGCCTAAGAGCCTTCTTTAAAAATCAAAGCAAGCAGTGCCCAGGCATCAAGGACAATTTTTGCTTGCGATTCCATCTTCATGTTCCCTTTCCAGTTCAGCTAAAATCTTTTCCCCTATATAAATTCAGGATTTGGATGGCTAATGCCGAAGAAGAATAGAAAAAGTTAAAGGCTATAAATGAATCGGATGGGCCTGTCTTTAAAATCAAAAAAGATCCTCGTATTATTCCCATAATAGGGACTATCCTTCGCAAGACCAGCATGGACGAGTTGCCACAGTTGATCAACGTTCTGAAAGGTGAAATGAGCATCGTCGGACCCAGGCCTCCAATTCCGTCTGAAGTAGAAAAATATGATAACTGGCAGCGAAGGCGCCTTTCCATGAAGCTCGGTTTTACCTGTCTATGGCAAATCACTTCATATCGGAATGATGTGTGTTTTGAAGAGTGGATGAACCTTGACCTGAAATACATCGATAACTGGTCGCTGGGGCTTGATTTTAAGATACTTCTCAAGACGCCCTTGGCGGTAATATCAGGGTCAGGACGTTGATCCGCCCCGGTGAAATCCCCCATCGGGGTTTAAGTAGCAGAATTTCACGGGGCAAACAATTCTGGGTAAAAATATTTCGAGGACCGGCAAAGCCCAAGTCGACGGGTGGCATATACTGTGGAAGGAGAAAAACTTAAACTTTTAACAGTACACCCCTTGAAAAAGGGACAAAAGGAAAATAGAATCAAGAGTGGAAGATGGAGGAAAATATAATGAAAGATTTCAAAGTTATATATGATGAAGAAGAAGATATACTTTATATTGCCAAAGAAGGAAAAGAAGAGGAAGTTGTTGAACTTAGTCCCGGTGTAAATGTTGAACTTGACAGTTCAGGCAAGTTGATTGGTATAGAGCTGTTTAATGCATCTGCCATATTAAAGGATGTTATAAAACCACTTGATAAGAGAATAAAGGCTGCTTAATGATTCTTTAACGATAGTTTGAATTGAATGAAAACAACTTATATTGCATAGTGTGTTGAGCATTAAATCTTTTATCTGGAAAATAGGAGTTTCCGGTTGGACTTGAAGATCTTCTGGCTGACGTTGTTTGGGTGCGAGACAAATAAAAATGCTTACTGATCCGCTCTCCCGGTGGAAAGGACTTCGTATTCCACAGGGTAATCGAAGGGCACGAAGAATAGAATTTGATGAATTGTCAAAAATTTTCACTGCACTGGAGTGATATCTCGATTAGTGTCTTCTCCCATGACCCAGATTATATTGTCGATAA
>CAZBOB010000363.1:0-2047 GCA_964492995.1 uncultured Desulfobacteraceae bacterium
CGTTAGGTGTAAAGGTAACTGATCTTACATCTCCTGTATGTTCTCTAAGGGTTTTAATTAAATAACCGCTTTTTGCATTCCACAGCTTTAACGTATCGTCATTGCTTGCTGTAACTGCTAAATTACCATCGGGTGAAAATGCCACCCCAAAGATGAAATCCGTGTGACCTTTAAAAATGTGGATGGTTCTTTGAGTAAGAACATTCCAGATACGGGCGGTTTTATCAGCGCTTACTGAAATCAAACGGTTTCCATCCGGGGAGAACTTAAGTCCAAAAATTACATCGCTGTGTCCCCTGAGGAGAGCAACAACTTCACCTGTTTGGAAGTTGATAAGACGAATATTTCCCACCTTGTCATCGTCGATGCCAAAACCATGGGCCATAAATCCCCCCACCGCCAGAAGCCTATTATTTGGAGAAAGGGCGGCCGCATAAATCTTTCCTTCATCGCCCGCCCCTATTTGGCCGCGCAGCACCCGCACAACTTCACCGGTGGAGGTGTCCCAAACCCGTATGGTTTTATCATCTGATGCGGAAACAAGATATCTTCCGTCTTTGGTGAAAATGAGTTCCCATATTTTTGTCTTGTGTCCGCCGGTGTCGATGGTGAGGATCGGTTTGTCTGCAATTGCATGCACAGGGATAACCATGATAATGATAAAAAGAAATGGCAACAGACGTTTCATGTGGGTCCCTCCATGATTAAGTTCAAAATGCGAAGATGCAAATAAGAGGGTTAGAAAATATTATCGAAATATGCATCCAAAACAAAACTGCAAAGATTTCGCTTGATGACTAATAACTTACCCAATCATAAAGAAAAAATATCGAAATGGCAAGAATGGAAAATTCCACATATTGTGATTCGCCCAAAACTTAAAATGTAAATATAACTTGAGAATATACTATAAAAATCTGGCTGTTAGAAGCCCGCGATCACTTACCGTATCTCGATTATTCACAACAACAATTGACATACAGATATCATATTTTGCTGATGTCAGGTCAAGTAAATCCTAATTTTGACCGTTGTCAAATCATCTTCGTCTACCTACAATTAAAGCCTCCTTGGAAACAACACGGAATAAACAAAAAGTCGTGCGAACATCAAAAATTTGTCAGCTTTTTTGTCAACCTAACCCACACAAAACCCAATATAATACACCATAAAAAAAGGCAGGAGCTTCATTATCGCCCTGTTGTTGTTTGAAAAATGGAATATCATAGACGCTTTTTGGCAAACGCTCTACCTGATGGGCTTTTTAAGTATGCCTCAAAATCGAGGGCCTTTTGGCGGTCTGTGAAGGCAATGGCTGTTTTGATTCGCTAAGGGCGAACAAGCCTCTCCATTTATGAATTTTTACCCGCCTCTGGCAGACCTCGACACAGAGCCTAATTCATCAAGCCAACTTTTACAGATTTTGAATTCTGTATATAATAACAAATAGTTAAGCGGGGTATAAGCGCGGAAGAGTAGACATGATATTTTAACTGTCCATACTTGCAAGAGGTATCTCAGGACACCAGGAGGTAGGCGTTGAGATCCTCAATTAATTCCCCAAATGAGGCAAAGACATAGTGTTTGAACTGATCCTTGTTCATATCTGGGAAAGCAGATGATGGACGTTGCTCTGTAATCCATAAAACGCCTTCGGAACTTATGCTTTCGAAATAAAGGCTAAGGTTATTGACGAATGTCCGAAACCAGATCGGATACTTTTTAGAGAGGTCTTCAAAACCATCCATGATATCTGACTTTATCTGGCTGCATCCGGTTATGATATCAAAAATATAATAAAGATCCTTTGCTCCTTTTTCACGATATTTTCGACGCTTAAAGACCAGACCTTTATGAAATATGTATGCCGGGGGAGTTGGAACCTTGACTTTCAAGGCAGACGGATCTCCAACAGAAAGAGTATCGTCAACTGTCACTTCGATTACATTTTCAATCACGATGGATATGAACCTAAACGCTTCAGCATGCAGAGCTATAGCGCTGAGATAAATCATGCCACCCATGCTGAGATAAATCAGGCCGTTGA
>CAZBOB010000364.1:0-2044 GCA_964492995.1 uncultured Desulfobacteraceae bacterium
AACATCGGTTCGAACCTGGCACTGGTTCGTAGTTGTGAGGGAATCGAAGCCCTCCCGGGAAAGGCTTAGTCAGCCACCCGGAAGCAAGTTACCATATCAATAGGAGGTTTGCAAGTCCAGCGAGGTGAAGGGTGAATGCCCTGAATCTGCCCCTTAGCCCCGAGAAGATGGAATTTTGGGAGTGTGCTGATCTTGTCGATGTGAGCGCAGGCGAAGCGGGTATAGCGATATAGACGAGTGATATCCGGCCCCCCGGGGTCTCAGACAGCATCGAGTTGGACAACGACAACGGAGTAACCAGGCGAGCATCGGAAGGGTCCAAAGGTTCTTGGTGAAACATTGCGGATCGAAGCGATAGTAACCGAGTATGGTCGACCAACGTAAAAGGAGGCGGCCAAAAGACGCCGATGCGAGGGATGGAGACCAGTGTAACCGCAACGGTTTAGCTGTGAAGCGGCTAATCCCCGCTGAGCGAAGGTCTCCACGGTTAATTGCCCGTGAAAGGAGAAACATGGACACTATGCAAAGAGTGAGGATCGATGAGCACTGACCTGACACGGATAGGAGAAAGGGCTCGCAAGGAACCAAATCTGGTATTCACATCGTTGTATCATCATGTGACGGATCTGGATAACCTGCGGGACTGCTACGAAGCACTGGACGACGACAAAGCCGTCGGTGTGGACGGCGTAACCAAGGGACATTATGGGGGAAATCTCGAAGAGAACCTTCAGAGCTTGTCTGACCGGCTGAAGCGTATGGGATATCGTCCACAGCCCAGTCGCCGGAGTTATATACCGAAGTCGGGCAGTAAAAAGGGGCGGCCGTTAGGAATCAGCTGTTTTGAAGATAAGATAGTTGAACTGGCGGTTAAACGGGTTTTGGAACCGATCTACGAGGAAATCTTCGAAGACAGCAGTTATGGGTATCGACTTGAGCGAAGCCAGCACATGTGCTTGGACAAGCTGGGGCGAACCATCCAGCAGAAGCGAGTTGGCTATTTGGTTGAGTCCGACATCAGATCATTTTTCGATGAAGTTTCTCACAAATGGCTGATTAAGTTTCTGGAGCACCGTATTGGTGACCCCCGCATACTGAGGCTTATCAGCCGCATGCTAAAGGGGGGAATAATGGAAGACGGGCTGGTAAGAGCCAGTGAGAAGGGCACCCCCCAAGGCTCGATTCTGTCCCCACTGTTGTCAAACATTTACCTGCACTATGTGCTGGACCTATGGTTCAGCCATAGGGTCAAGAAGCAGTGTCGGGGAGAAGCGTATTATTTTCGTTTCGCCGATGACTTTCTGGCCTGCTTCCGGTACAAAGCAGATGCAGAGGACTTTGAGAACCGGCTAAATGACAGGCTTGAAGGTTTTGGTCTGGAAGTAGCCAAGGAGAAGACGCGTTGCATCGAATTTGGCCGTTTTGCGCGTGCAGATGCACGGAGACGTGGACAAAAACCAGAGGAGTTTACTTTTCTGGGTTTTACGCACTATTGTGGGAAAACCAAGAAGGGATACTTCAAGGTAAAGCGACGTACCAGTCGCAAGAAATTCGCACAAAGCCTACGCGAGTTTATGGAATGGGCGCGCAAGAGCAGGAATGTTCTGAGGAAAGGGGAGATGCTCCGCAAGGCCAAAATACGTGTCGGCGGGCATCTGAGCTATTACGCCATAACGGATAATTCGGCAAAATGTTCATCCTATCACCATTACGCAACTCGTATTCTTTTCAAGTGGATTAATCGGAAGAGTCAACGAAGTGCGTACGCATGGGAAGGTTACCGTCAGGCACTTAAGTGGGTCGGGTGGCCGCAGCCGAATATCCGCAAAGACCTGAATCCATTTCGTAGGTTTGAGGCCATCTGAATAATTGACCGAAGAGCCGGATGTATGGGAAATCCGCTTGTCCGGTTCCGCGGAGGGACCGGGGAACAACCGAAGGTATGGTTGAGATGTTGTGGCACCGCCGGGAAACCAGGCGGCAAACAGAGAAGACAAACTTTAGCCTATAGCCATGGAAGGCCCCGGTCTACTCGACAACGTCC
>CAZBOB010000365.1:0-2037 GCA_964492995.1 uncultured Desulfobacteraceae bacterium
CATCCGGGAGAGAATAACGCTCGCCTATTTCACGATCAGATCATTCTTTACGGATTTGACCCCTTTGACGCTACGTGCGATTTCACTTGCTTTATCGACGGCCTGTTGAGAATTAACGAAGCCGCTCAGTTGAACGGTACCCTTGTAGGTTTCGACACTGATCTGGAATGACTTGAGAAAATCATCAACCGCAAGCAGAGATTTGACCTTGGTCGTGATGACCGAATCATCAACGTATTCACCCGCACTTTCTTGTTTGGGTGTCGATGCGCAGGCCACATAGCTGGCGATCAGCATGAGAAGGACAAAACAGCGGATAAACATATTTCTCTTTTTCATAGCGGTTGCTCCTTTTTGTTCGTTTGTGTTGAATTGGTTTATTACGAGACCTTTTCTACTGAAGGGTTCGTAGATTCGATAAAATCTTTCTGGCCTGCTAAACACTTCCTTTCCAAATACCTCATCTTGTCCGACAAGGGTCCAAATCCTTACAATCGTCTTCGGCCCTGAAAAACCTGAACCAATACCACAACGATGGCAAATACCAGCAGGATATGAATGATTCCACCCATCGTGTAGCCGGTCATCAATCCCAGCAACCACAAAATTAAGAGAATCACAAATATGGTCCAAAGCATATTCGACTCCTTGTTATCATGGTTTGCTGAACTCGGCCGCAGCCTTTTTGTAGGCGTTACCCAAATCCTCCATGGCCGCATCGATACTCATTTGGGGTCGGGCCACGGTAACCGACTATAATAACAGTAAAAGAGGCCTAAAATAGGTCCTAAAATCGTCTTAAACGACGCTTTTTGACCCCAAAAAGAACCTTTTAAGCTAAATAGTATTTCAAAAAAAATCTTAGCCTTTTCTCTTATAAGTGTGTTTTAGGCACCAAAATGCCCTTTTAAGGCCACATTTAAAATTTAACCTTTTTAGTTGTAATATCAACAAGATGATAGGGTCCATTCTCCATTCGGAGCGGCTTAATTGTCAAATATTATTTCACAATTCAAGCTTTGACCCCATTCACACGATGTTTTTTAAATTAGAATAATAAAAGGATGGTTAAAAAAGGTCAAGGGATTCTGAATGGTTGAAGCTGGGGTACAGATCATAAAAAAATGCACAAAATCATATGCACCATGCCCAGAAAGTATGCCGTATAGAAGTCTAGAGATCCTAAAGTTTGAACGCTTTTCCCACAATCAACTTATAAACTTATGTACGTCCTGTAAATCCCTACTTACCTTTATTTTATACTTCTTCTTGTCGGGCCGAAGCTTTCAGCAAAGGCCGATAATCAAGGATCATGGTTTGACGCTAGACCTTCAGCGGCTTAATTGTCAAATATTAATTCACAATTCAAGATTTGACCCCATTCACTCTACCTTTGGCTTCGTTGCGAGGCTTTTTTTTCGGAATTTTATTTTGGGCATTGGATTCCGGAATGCTTGCGACCACAAATATGGTCAAGAGAATCAGCGCCAATGATTTAAATCGGGCAGTCATTATCCTCCTCCTCGACTTTCTCTTATTTAGGGTATTAGATTCAATTTTTGGGTCATGTAATGAGTTTCTTAGTCCTCTTACTTAAAATCCGGGTTTTTATGCTTCTGATCTGGGTATCAGGGTTTTCAAAATATCTTCTTTTCCCACGATTCCTACAAGCTCTCCCTCGTCTACCACCGGAATGGTATGAAAATTATTGTCAACCATGAGGGCCGCCAATTCCTCAATGTCCGTTTCAAGCCTGACGGAAACCGGATTTGGCGTCATAGCCTGGGCCACGGTGATCGCCGCGATCTTCTGAAACTGCTTTTCGAACTGTTTCATAGAGGTCAGAGGAATTAATCCATCCAGAAATGTGAAAAAGGAAGGTACGGGAAGTTTTTTCTGTTGCGAAATCAGGTCACTCTGGCAAAGGATACCCACTAATTTTCCCGTTTCATCCGTCACGGGGACACCGTTAATGCGGTTTTCAAGAAGAATCTTTGCTGCATGGACAATCTCGGTCTCGGGCGAGACGGTGATCGG
>CAZBOB010000366.1:0-2025 GCA_964492995.1 uncultured Desulfobacteraceae bacterium
TCGACCCGCAATTTTAATTGTCGTTGAACCTTAAATATAATTGTCGTTCATCAAACGATTACAGCATTACCGATTTGTTAAAACTGTAAAACTGTGGAGCGTCCCCAATGCTCCTTTTCAAAGGGAGGTTCTTTCCAAACAGACATATCAATTAATTCGTCAAGCAATATATCTGTTGGTGTAGGTATTGATATAATTCCGATTTCCGATATATATTCACGAATAAACAGATCAATTGTCTCCTTGATATTAACCACATTTTCTCTTTTAAGTGGTTCCCGCTTTAATAGATGTCCAATTTTTTGACATCCTTCATCAATTTTTTTAATTTCATTTAAAGCCCTGAAAGTTCTTCGCTGTATTAACTCCATAATTACCAACTCTGGAGAGAATAACCCTATGTTAAACTCTGATACTATCTGACCAAGTTCTGCAAAATCTTTATTAATATTCCAATAAGGCATAGATGCTAAAACATTAGTATCAAAATATATTGCTTTAGGATAAGAATCATTTTCTTGATTTTTAGACATTTAATCCCTTCAAATAGAATGATAAAAATTAATTGAGTTTGAAAACATATTTTATTGAATTTTCAATTTAAACAATTATTCCTCACTAATTTATATCATTATCAGAGACTTAGATTGATGTCAAATTTCACATAGGAGAAAAGAAACACCAACTACTTGGGAATACTGAATTTGAATGGCCGTACCTCACCACTTTTTATTTTTAAATTATATGGTTTTGGAACTGGTTCTACAAATAAATTTGGACGATCCCTTTCTAAAACTTTTTGTATACTGTGATATACACCATCAAATTTTGTTCTATATAAAGTTTTAGATTTTGAAAGTTGGATGGCTATGGCCTTTAAGCGATCAGTATTCATTCCTAGAGCATCGAATTTTGCATATTCTAACCAAGAACCTGAAAAATTAGTCTTGTAAACATTGGCATTTGATAAATCCGCTTTCCAAAGTTCTGCGTATTGAAGATTAGCATTTTCTAAATTTGCGTGTTTAAGATCAGCTTTAACAAGAATAGCATGTTGAAGATTCGCACCTTTAAGATTTGCTTCAAATAAATTTGAATCAGCTAAATTTGCTTTTTGAAGATTCGCATTTGCCAAGTTAACTGAATCTAATGAATCTTTCCAATTTTCCAAAGTTTCTTTTAATGTTTCTACTATTTCATTATGAGTTGTATCCTTACCAAATAATGATTTTATTGTAGTCGTAGGTTTCAAAAAGAAAGGTTTTTGTGGACATGGCATATTTTGAACTCTTGAAATTCTAGATAAAGCCTTTTTATAAGCAGGAGTAGACAATTGAGCAAAAATTGAGTTAGCCCTATTTTCAATAATATCAATCCTGTTTTCGTATCTTTGTGAGGCTATTCCATAAAATGCGACATAAACTCCGAGTATCCACAGAGTAATAGTAATTGGGGGTGTGTATCTTGGATTGTCGGTTACTTTTTTTCTTGGTGGATTTATTTTATAGTAGATAAATCGCAGTCCAGAAAAATCAAACAACCATTTTAAAAATTTATAAAATTTATTTATAAACCATATTGAAATATCATAAACTATATCCATTTGCACAAATTTACAGTTTGATATGATTATTTAGAGCGATGAAAGACACAAAAAAGTCGTTAAGGGGCATTTCTCTATTTACTGTAATTAATCATCCACAAATTTCACCAACCCTTTTGAAGAAACAATTTTATCTAATATTTCATGACCTTTTATATTTTCCTCTAAAAATTCACAAAATATGTTAAAAAAATCCACTGAAGAAATCAAAGAAATATCCATACCTTCAGCCCTTTCAATAACATTTGGCGGGAAATTGGGTTTTTCAGTTGTATTACGCTTTTGAACTGGTTTGTTTTTCCAAGCATTTCCAAAAAGAACACCTTTGCATTTTGTTCCTGTCTCTTCCTCATACTTAAGAACATAACGGCGGGTGTCAAGAGAGTTGTCACCTGATCCATAGTTTAGGCCGCCTTTTTTAA
>CAZBOB010000367.1:0-2002 GCA_964492995.1 uncultured Desulfobacteraceae bacterium
ATGGCACCTCAAACGGGACGTAAAGCAGGATTTTTTTTAGATTGTCTTCCATGGTACGGATTGCCAGCCGGTTGCCCTTTTTTGAGACAAATAGCGATGGTGTAAGCCAGCTGTTACAAAACTGATCCCGCAGAGCAAGATACTGGCACAGGATTTCGATAAGCTCATCATTCATGTGCAGGGTTCTCGGCTTTTTGCCTTTACCGATCACTGAGATTTTATTGTTTTTGATATCAAGATTGGCCAGGTTAAGCGAGTGGACTTCTCCCACCCTCAAGCCGAGTTGATACATCAGGGCATAGACGGCGTAATCGCGAATGCCCAGGATCGTATGAGTATCCATGGCTTTAAATAAAAGGTTGATCTGTTGCGGCGTCAGGGCACTCGGGCGATTGCGATAGCCTGAACGTATTTTTAGCACATCGTAAAACGGCAATGCATCTGCGCATGGGAGATCATACAGTTTAAAAAAGTTCCCATAGCTTCTGAGGGTAAAAAGCTTTCGGTTGATGGAGGCACCGCAGTTTTGGCGCTGTTTTTTGAGATAGTACTGGAAGTCGATTACTGCAGACCCGTCTATTGTTCGCAGGTTTTGTGAGCAGATAAAGTTTTTGAACAGGTCCAAATCAACGCGGTTGCTTTTAACAGTTTGCGGGCTGATCTCATAGATGTCCTGCCGGTAATTAAAAAAGTCATCAATGTGCCTAAAGAAATTATCGGAGGTTACTGCCATGAAAGCCTCCTTGAGATAAGGATTTGGTCAAGAGCCAGTTGTTTGAGTTTATCCGACACATGGATATAGATGGAAGTATCGGCAATCGAGTCGTGTCCCATCATTGCCTGTATGGCTGATAGAGGGACGTTTTGGTGATACATTTCTGTGGCAAAAGAGTGTCTGAGCACCCGAGGGGTAACTCCGGCAATAATACCGGCTTTTTTTGCCTGATCTTTGACAATGCGCTGTACTCGATTATTTGAGATGGCCGTTGTTTTGGTATCGGCCTGGAAAAGCGGAGCACACTTTTTGTTCGGTGCTTTGGGATGAGATAGGTATCGTATGAGTTCATCAAAGAGTCGATCCACAACAAACAGTGCCCGCTGCTTTTTGTTTTTGCCGCGAACACGCAGCAGTCCTGTGCGTTTGCCATGACCGGTTTCAAAGCTGCGTACTTTCAATCCGGTCAATTCACTGGTTCTCAGTCCCAGCGCCCAGAGCAAAGATACCATGGTATGATTTCGCATGCCGTGCCAGGTGCTCTGATCGAATGAATCGAGCAGTTTAAAAGCGTTTTGGGTTGAGATCGGTTTTGTGATTTGTCGCCTGCGTGTGATCAAAAGCGGCAGGGCCTGTGCCGGATTGGATGGAATATCGCCGGATTTTTGTAAGAAGGTATAAAAGCTTTTCAGCGCATAATGATGATTTTCGATTCGGCAGTGTCCGAGACCTGTATTTTTCAGGTGCAAGATCCATTTTAGCAGTTGGGGGCCGCTGACGTTAACCGGGTCGATTTTAAGTTCATTTTTGGCAAAACGGAAAAAGGCGTTGATGCTGAGGGTATAGGTCTCGACGGTGGATGGAGAAAAACCGTTAACTTTTAAAAGTTCTTTTTGGTAAAGATCGATCAGGGCAATCATGATATCTCCTTTCCAGGCATTTAGGCCTGCACAGTCTTTTTGGGTTCGGTTTTCATAAATGGATGTTTTTTCATGTAAAGTGCATACTGGTCGGGATTGAGGTGGGTATATTTCAGTGTATTGGCTCTTCGGCTATGTCCGAGAACCTGCTGTGTGATGTCGATGCCGGCAACCTTGTTCAGGTGGGTGGCAGCCGTATGGCGGAATAACCGGGCGTGGAGTTTTTTTTCAATGCCGAGTTGATCGGCTGCTGAACGGAAAATATCCTGTAGGGTTCTCGGGGAGATGCGTTTTTTACGCTTGGATAGCAGCAATGGTCCTTTTTTGCGTTTCAGTGATTGTAAATAGGTTCGAATGATTTTACAAA
>CAZBOB010000368.1:0-1991 GCA_964492995.1 uncultured Desulfobacteraceae bacterium
TTAGTTATGGATAAAGTTAATTTACCAAATAATAGATTGTTTTTTGAGCCAAGCGGAACTTGGGTGAAAGTCAAATCTGCGGTGTATTCAAAAATTAATGGAGAAATCAAATTTTCGATCCCAGTCGTGGGCCCATTGAAAATCACACTTTTTTCAATTCCAGTAATCCTAAAAGATATTTCAAAATTTACAAAAAAAATACGACCTATTGGCCATATTTATGTCTCTCACCTTATAAAAAAATCAAAGAAAAATGAAGACTAAATTCATCGCAATTCTTGGCTACGGCACTTTCTGCAATGAGTATAACCAAAGAGCCGCTTTTGAGTGCGGATATAAACTCGCTAAAGCCGGTTTTGGTGTTTCTGCCGGTGGACTAAAAGCAACTTTTGAAGCTGCTTTTAGGGGAGCAAAAGAAGCTAAAGGAAAAACAATGGCTATTCTCGAAAAGGGTTCAATTAACGTAGAATCGAAATATGTTGATTCCATTCAATATGCCGTAAACCAGAATGATAAACATGATATTATATCAAAAAAATGTTATGGGGCTATTGTTATAGGTGGCGGCCTTGGTACAGTTAAACTTATTTCAAAATTTTACCTCCAAAAGAAAAATGTTATTGCAATCACTGGGACAGGGGGGATTGTTGATGAGGTGCAAGATAAGTCACTTCACTTTGTTGCTGACACCGATGCGGCAGTGTATTATTTTAGCAAACAAATAAATCTATAAAAATCATTCCGCTTGGAGTCATTTTAATAGGAATTTCATCGAATAAGAAAATAAATTCTCGAATCAATATCTGCTATATATCTGCACAAAAACAATCTTTTAAAGATGCAGATACAGCTCCAACATCTCAAGGCCCACATGGGTAATATTAAAACTGAACACTTCGGCTATCATTGTTGACCGGAGCCATTCATTAAAAAATTGCAGAATGTCTATTTCAATCTGCAGCTGGTCGAAGAAATGATAGAACGGTTTGAAATTTCATAAAAAAACAGTCAGAAGGTTAAGTAGCGCAGGGGAGTTTCACCCCCACGCTCTCCAAGAACCGTACGTGACAGTCTCCTGTCATACGGCTCCTACTGTCCAGCCGACGGCCGGAAACCAAATCCCCAAGACACAAATAGTCCAGGTTCGCGGCGTGAAATGCGACCTAACCAGTGGGTCGCTTTGAGCCAATGGCCTCGCAGCCTTTTGTATTTCCGCATCGCCCAACGAACCAAGGCATGCTCAATCTGACGAAGGATGGGATAAAGTGCTGATTTGCGATACCTGCCATAATAATTCAACCAACCCCTAATCACTGGATTGATTCGCTTGGCAATATCCTCTAATGACGAGGAACTCCACAACTGCAATTTCCAGCCCTTTATCGTAGCGCTCATCGCCTTGATGGCTGATTTACTTACTGCCGGCGTAAAACCCAAAAAGTGCGTCCGCCCTTTGCACAAACGAGGCCGAAAGCCATAGCCGAGAAAATCAAAATTCTCATGCTTATAATTTCCGGGGCGTTTGTAGTCTTTACAATAGACAATCTTCGTCTTCTCCGGATGCAGTTTCAGTTTACATCGCGCCAGCCGCAGTTCAATAGCTTTCAACATGACTTGTGCCTGAGCTTCCGTACGACAATGGACGATGATATCATCCGCATATCGTGCAAATAAAACCCTCGGATGCTCTACCCTCATCCATTCATCAAACACATGGTGAAGAAAAATATTAGCCAGCAAGGGACTAATCACGCCCCCCTGGGGCGTTCCTTGCTCTCTTTCAATCAGGCTGCCATCCTCCAGCTGTGCCGGAGCTTTTAGCCATCTCTCTATATAGAGCAACATCCACTTACTGTTCGTATGCTTTCTCACCGCATGCAGCATCAGCCTGTGGTCAATGGTGTCGAAAAAGCCTTGGATGTCTAAATCAATCACCCAATTGATGAACGACAATTATATTTAAGGTTCAACGACAATTAAAATTGCGGGTC
>CAZBOB010000369.1:0-1985 GCA_964492995.1 uncultured Desulfobacteraceae bacterium
TGGTCGCGGTAGGAATGCGAGTTACCTCGCACCCCCCGCAGTTTGGATAGAAATGCGGCGCGCGCAACCTTAGGGTTCGGTGGCAGATCCACAGATTTCTCAATGGGCCTCAGTCCGACTCCCATAGCCCACGTTTCCGCAAGCCCCCGGTGTCATCCCGGACGGTCGGATTTCCCGAGTCCGGTTGGCGACCATGGCATTTTCCCGGATAGCCTTCCTCAGACAGCCGAAGCTTAAGTGCCTGCTCACATACACCCCTTGCTATATGAGTTTGCTACTCGGCTCGTAATGAAAATTCATTTGCCATCTTTGCCAGGCTCTGTGTCCTGCGATGGTCCCTTTTCATTACCGCCATGTGCCGAGAACCCCTTTGCCCAAAACAGGTGTTACCCGCTTTGGCATGACGTCTTGCATCATGTTAGAAGGCACTACCCTTCCTTCATCGCTCATACGGGCTCATGCGCCAGACCAAAACCCTCCTGCTTCCTTCAGCCTCAGCTTGGTCAGCAGGTCTTTGCAGGTTGCCGCAGGCCCCTGCTGGGAAATGGCCCTTCCCGGCGTTATCTCTGCAATCCTTACATGGTTGCTTGGACCCTTACCCCGCGGAGTTTCCCCGGTGCATTTACCCGTTTCTTCCCGGAGAACATCGGCCTCACGTTAGATCTGAGACGTTCGGCCCACCGATTTATTCCCACATTGCAACTTCAGTGGGGCACGCATTTCGAGGCTGCAGTCATTCCGTTATGTTCAGGCCCCCATGTTCGCTAGACCCCCAGGTTGCTCCCACCGCTGTGAATTACAATTCTCAGGGCGGCCGGGCCGTTTACACCACGCAGTGGACATGTGGTTACCCACATGAACTGTGGTATCGCTACATGCCTGAATCGGGCAATTGGCATGGCGGGACTCTCACCCGCTGAATTGCAGCCTTGCCGGCTGCTCCCCAGATCCCAGCGAGCGGAACTACCGCACTGGGCTCCTACCTCGGGTAGTGACGTACATGCTCAAAACAGGATATGAGTGATAAATGCGGGGCCGTGGGAGCCAGCGATTAATGAGTCGGCTCATTCGTTCCCAGTTGAGGCGATGGCGTTGGCTACGACGAAGCAGCACCTTATGCCATATACGACTCAAATGAAAATAAAATGAATGTAATTTCCGACTATTACCCGGTACACCATAGTATCGATAATGACCGAGCAACACAACACGCAACCATTTAGCCACAACCGGTACAGGGTTATGAAGGCGCCGTTTGAGTTCTATTTTAAGCTCCATAAGTTTTGCCCGAATCCTCTTGCCAATGCTATGTCGGAGCACCATGAACTTCCCGTTTTCAGTCTTACCGCATATATGGGTAAAACCGAGAAAATCGAACGTCCCTGGTTTTCCTTTACCCTGGCTTTTACGATTCTGGGCAGCAAACCGGCCGAACTCGATCAGCCGTGTCTTGTCCTTATGGAGTTCCAGGTTAAACTTCAGAAAACGTTCCCGAAGATCAGCCAAGAACCTTTCAGCGTCTTTGCGGTACTGAAAGCCAACCACAAAGTCATCGCAATACCTGACGATGATAACATCACCATCGGCATGCTTGGACCTCCACTGGTCAGCCCACAGATCAAGCACGTAATGCAGGTAGACGTTGGCCAGCAAGGGACTGATACTTCCTCCTTGTGGTACGCCCTCTTCATTATGTGTCACCGCACCCTCTTCAAGCACGCCTGCGTTGAGCCACTTCTTAATGTGCCTCAAGACGCGCTTGTCCGCAATCCGGTGCTCAATGAACTTTTCCAGCCATTCGTGGGAGATGGCATCAAAATAGCCACGAATGTCTGCATCAAGCACCCAGCTTACCTTTCTCGTCATGATTGCCCCATACAGGGCGTTGAGCGCATCATGAGGTTTTCGCCCAGGGCGAAAACCATACGAGAAACCGAGAAAGTCGGTCTCGTAGATCGCATTCAATACCTCTACCGTGGCCCGCT
>CAZBOB010000370.1:0-1980 GCA_964492995.1 uncultured Desulfobacteraceae bacterium
GGTTGTTGCTCAAACATCTACAGACTATTTCCTGCAATATCAACCCATATTACAATTCACAGATTTTTTTTGGTGAATTAACTTGACGTCGTGGAGCGTTCTCCTTGCAATGGGATTCAAATGCGGTTGCCCTGTTTTAATCGCCTTTGACTATTGACATTTTTTTAATAATATGCAAAACAAAATCGGATTTATTTATTAAATATTACCTAAATTGAGCGATTGTCGAGGATGGCCCAGATTTGAGGCATCAAGGGCGAAGCCGTAGTCGTCTACTGCGAGCCCTTGATAACGAAGAAGATGGGGTATCATCGGCTTTCCTGAAAGGTAAACAAAATGAGATTTTTTTAATAAATTTATATCTCATTTATAGGAGAGCTATGAAAATGCATCTGAATTCACTAAAATGCATAATAAATCAAACACATAAAATATTTTTCCCATTTTGTTTACGATCAATTAGGGTTAAATATTTGTCCTATTGTTACTACAAAATTTAGCTGCCTGAACTTCTGCTTCTTATATACTTGTTGAGTTCTTCATAAAAAAGCCTGGTTAGACGTATTCCCAAGATCAATATAAGCCTTAATCGCATTATTTTTTGTGATATTATAATGTTATAAAATATATGAAAAAATAACTATACGGCAAAACAGCCGCATATTAGAAATAGGCTGCATTTTAGCCGTATTTCACATTTCAATATAAAACAAAGGTGAATACTAATACCTTGTATTGTTTATACTTTTTAACTTTGTAGCGGCAAACAGCCGTAATTAACTACGGCTATTAGGCCGTCTAATCTATGATGGCGCGCCGCTTCGCGGCACGCCATCGGGCGCGAGATGACATGAGTTGTTGTCCGCCGCGAAGCGGCGGCCATCAACTCAATGGAGCTGACACCGCTCCCTGCGGTCGCGGCTGCGCTTCGCTTGCCCCCTTTGTTGGACAAAATGATGACCCAAAACCCAAAAGGATAACTACCCGAAAAAATATCTTTAAAAGAAACGATAAAAAATGCCGCGAAGAGGCTGTCATCATTTTCCCCAAGTCGGGGGTGCAGCTCATCTCGCGCCCGTTAGAGCATTAAAAATTTAGAAGATGTGAGATTGAGATGGATGGAACAAATTCTTTTGTACCAAAAAAGTCTTTCAGGAAAAGGCAGAAATATTGTTAAAAACTTCGTATATAATTTTCAAAAAAATATTATCGATGACATCTATCTGTATGCAAATTATTCAATAAACGATCAAGGTCTTGATCATTTATTTTGGTACGGTGAACAACAACTTAAAACAGCAGTAACAACTGCCTTATATAAACTCTGCGATGGCTATATGATGCAAGAGCCAGGCGTCGCAAGAAAGGTCAACAAAAGCAAAGAAAGCAAGAATGACTATAAAAACGGTAGGGTTGATTATTGGTGCAGAATTGGAGGTCCAACAAAAATATCTATCCTTGTGGAGATGAAACATGCATGGATAAGATATTATTCTCCAAAAAAATGGACAATATATAAATACGCATTAGACCGTCACGAGTCTGCTGTTAAACAAGTAAATGATATTGAAAAAGGGGAATTCATTGATGATAATCTTTTTGGAGTTGCTTTGACAATTTTACCAATGTTTTCCGAACACAAATCCGAAGACGAAGAAGTCCAAAAAATGGAATCTTTTACACTGAGAGCTATTTGTGAGCAAGCCATAAAAACCCAAAAGGTAAATGCTTGTGGTGGCTGTATTATGGATGACGAATTTTTAGAAATCACCGATTGGTCTGATGAAGATAAAGAAAGATATGAAAGCTATCCTGGGGTAGTTTTTTTGTGGTCTATCTATAAATTCACAAGAAAGTAGATAAGACTTGAAAGCTCTAACAAGGCTCTTTCAGCGGACCGCAAAAAGCAGCGCCCGCTGAAGAGCGACGAACCCCGCAGTAAGATGCAAAGTTAGGCGCAATTAGATTGGCGTTTTCTGA
>CAZBOB010000371.1:0-1975 GCA_964492995.1 uncultured Desulfobacteraceae bacterium
GCATCCAGACAGACCCTTCCGGCGACAGGGTGGCGATCTTGAACCTCATGGCCTGGGCCTGACCGCTTAACATAATAACAAGCATAATTGTAATAATTCTCATCATCCTGGGGGGTCCCTCTTTATATTTTTTGTTTAAATCTAAACCAGACAAGCCAAAAGTAAAAAATGTTTGCCACAAAGGCACAAAGACACAAAGGATAAATTTATTATTCTTTCTTGGTGTCTTGGTGGCAATGAATAAAGTTATGACAATAAAAGCTTAAAAGTAGTCCTCCGCACTATCCAAAAGTTCCCGGGCCTTTTGCTGTGCCAGGGTATTACTGAGCGCATATCCCGGGACATCCGGGTCGGCCTTAAGCACTTCGTTTAGAAACCGGTCGTGCAGTTCCCGGTCAAACATCAGGCGGGCATAATGCTTGGCATACAACACCTTAACCATCAAATTTTTATTCTTTGAAATATCCAGGGCACGCTCAAAATGTTTGCGCCCCACATCGGGTTTGCCGCCCAAAGCCGGCGGGAGAAATGTTGCCAAAACACCCAGATACAAATGGGCGGCGCCGTCATTATAGAATTCATCCAATTCCACGACCCGCTCCATAATGGTTTGAACACGGGAAATCTCTGCAACCGCGTTCCAGTCTTCGCGATATGCCTGAATCCAGGCAGACCATGCCGATCCCAGCGTGAACAGATCCGGTACATCCTTGATGCTCAACTTGGAAATAATGGTCTCAAACTCCTGAAAGTTGGTCTGCCGGAGTGTACAGGCGCCTGACCTGCGAACACAAATGGCGCGTAACGCGTAATCGAGCGCTTTATGGGTCAGCTTTTTGGCCCTGGCTTTATCTTCAACGAACACATCCGTATAAGCCGTATATATGCCTGCTGCCGCACGAAGCAAAGATTCGTTGTCCGGATCCCGGTACAGCATACTGTCAACCATCAGCAGGTATGCCGGTCCACCGGCTTCAACGGTGGCCAGATCATTGTTATTCAGGATAGCGTGGGACAGGTTTTCGGTCATATCAATACTTGCCGACGAGATAAAAAGAGAACATCCGGACAGCAATATCGTGCATAAACTCATGACAATCGGAACGGCAACTCGATTAATCTTTTTACAAGATAAAGACATAAAACGCCTCATCCGGATTCATTAAAAGGAAGAGAAATTAAACCGTATAAAAGCTGGCTTCACTTGACAAATCTTTCTTTAACAAAAAAATTTAAGATAAACAACAGGTGAAACATAGAGCACTCGTGATTCTCAAGTACATGTTCCTTTGACCCGAGTCTGAGTTTCCCGAGTCTGAGTTTCCCGACCCTTCGGGGGACCCTGTGAAACGTTCCGGGGCTCGACGATGGCATTGGGCAAAAGGGAGCGTTTTTCAAAGGTCTTTCATTCTCTATCCTGCAGCAAACGAACCACCTTAAGAATCTGCTTCAACTTCTTCACGTCTCGACAAGACATCAGATCGTCTGCCTTTGCGATTTTCTTGACCAGTCCGTTAAGTCTTTGTTCTCCGTTGTTCAGTTTCCCGGCTTCCGCCCGGACTCGTTCACGAAGCGCTGTTATCTGGCCAACCCCTGATCCTAAATCCCTGTCAGCTGACACCTTTTTCTTAAATCCCAAGGACTCAAAATATGTCACCAATTCCTCAAGCTCAGGGATAGACATCTCCGCCGAAGTTTTGACACCCCAATATTTAAGCACGTCCCGATATTCGTCGTCCCGAAGCGCCAGCTCTTTCTTGGCAATATGCACCAATGCCAGCAGTCCGTTCCGCCGCCTCTGAATCGTATCATTTGACGACTTTTTTTTATCCGCCGTCTTTGTGGCGGATCTGTTTCTATCATCGCCGTTCATAGCAATTCTTCTTATTTGTTATTTTTCCCGGTCTTTGAGCAAAAATATAACCCATGGTTTTCTTTGCTCTTCTTTTATATTAATACATTATCTGATAATTAA
>CAZBOB010000372.1:0-1935 GCA_964492995.1 uncultured Desulfobacteraceae bacterium
TAGTTAAGAGGACGGGCTGATCCGGATTTATACTATTGAATGTATAAGATCTTGTGAGCGCTTCGCCATATAGAGTCTATTGTCAGCCCTTGAGATTAATTCTTTTTCGTTTTGCTGAGAATGGAGCTCTCCGGTAGTAGAAATACCACAGCTTATTTTTACCTTGATCTTTTTAGATTTCCACCTGAAGTCATGATTCTCAACAGTAGATAATACCCTTTTCAACAGCATTTCCGATCGTTTCATTTCAGTATCAGGTAGAATAATTGCAAACTCGTCACCCCCATATCTTGCCAGAATATCTGTTTGTCGTACTGAAGTTTTTAAGCAGTCAGCCAGATCCTTAAGTACAAGATCGCCTGCCTGATGGCCTTGAGAATCGTTGATAACCTTGAAGTTATCTATGTCAATCATGATTAGGGAAAGCGATCTATTATATCTTTTTGCCCTTTGGAATTCTTTGTGAATAATGTCCTGGAACCCTTTGTGATTTAAGATGCCGGTAAGCCCATCTTTAACCGTCAATTCTTTAAGCCTATGATATTCCTGGGCATTTTTCAGGGACATGGCCAGAATGTTGGATATGGTTGACAGTAGCTCCAGTTCCTCATTGTCGAGCTTTTCCCCGTTTTTTGGCAGAATAACAAGCATTCCCAAAGGCTTCCCCGCCAAACTTAAAGGCATGACCCGCTGTTTGGAAAATGATATGGAATCGGATGAAGAAATTTTGACACTGGATGAATACAGATGAAAATCAATCTCTTTTATTAAAATTTTTTCCCCTGACAGAGAGTAAAATTTGTCGACGATGTCTTGTTTTAAGTTTTCCAGTATTTCCTTATTGATTTTCCTTTCCGATAAATGGAAGGCAAGATTCCATTTGGAACCTATGCGGTAAAGCATGGCCAAAAGAGCAGGTTTTATAACATTTAAAAGGCCTGCGTCTAAAACCCGGGGAAGAATCATACTCCAGTTTAGATCGTATGCCACCTCGCTGGTGAGTCGATTGATAAAGCTAAACTCCTGATTCTTCCTCCTGAGGTCTTCTTTTTCCTTTTCAAGGCTCTGGTTAACCTCTTTTAAATCATTAATCATCCCCAAAATATTAATAAAAGCCTTTCGATTTTCAATTCCACCTAAAACGGTTTCATAGATCCGCTTCGAAAGATTGGATCGAGAAATAAAACCATAAGCGCCCGCCTGGAGTATCTCAGATATCTTTTCTGCTTTTTTGTCTTCACCATAAAGGATAAAACAGGACTTGGATTTGTGCTTCTGAAGAAGATCCATCCAGTCACAGGCACGGTCCCCAATCAGGTCGTAATCGGCAAGAATTGCGGCAAAATCATTTTCAAGGATAATATCTTCAATCTCTTCAGAAAGAGATATGATATCGATATCAAAACCTTTAGTCCCCAGAATTTGTTCGAAAAGATTCCAGTCCTTTTTTTGATCGCTTATAACTATGATTTTATCATCCATATGTATGCCTCTTGAAAGCCGATGCGAATATTTCAAAAAGAATTGAGTCAGTTTTATGAAAGTTTATAGAATAATTGGAACATGTTATCCTGTTGAAACTGTTATTCCAGTCATTTTTTAAAGTTAAATGCAATACTTGTGCCAGTATAAAAAGAATATAAATTCTTCCTAAAATTTGCAGAAGTTAGGTTCCCTTTTAATAAACAGTGCTGCCGAGGATAATACAGCAGCAACGCCATGTTATAAAACAGGGAAAAACAGGGGAGTAAAGCTTGTCCCCGGAAGAATAAGTTCAGGGAGTGTCAAAATATTAACACTATCGACAAAAAAACCGGCATCAAAACATTTTTACCCCGCCTGCCCCGCCTGTCGAAGCAACCCGTAAATCCCGCTATCGGGGACCTACGGGACAGGCAGGCATATGTTTAATATTCCGAGGATTATTTTTTGAAC
>CAZBOB010000373.1:0-1930 GCA_964492995.1 uncultured Desulfobacteraceae bacterium
GATTTCTCTTTGCATGTAAAACATGGCGGCCCTGAGATTCTGCTGCATAGCAGCGGTCTCTTCCTGTACCAGATAGGATTTATGCTGGCTCAAAAAAGTGGAATAGATCGCTCCCATGGCAAGCAGAGATACGGCCATGCCGACCAGAAGCTCTACAATGGTAAACCCCTGATTTGAAACCCTGAATGAAATAAGTCGTTGTTTTGATTTTATTTCCATGACCCCTTGCTCCATCTTTGCAATTTAATTGCTCCCGAAGTCAACGGACCGACTCTGTAATAATCGGTATTTCCCGAATTTGACAGATAGGCGTATCCTGCATTACTGGTTCCCCTGGAATTAAAAGATATGGTGTCCACGGCAAACGTTTTTTTATTCGGGCCATCAAATTTAACCCCGCTTCCATAATCTTTTAACATGAGGGTTTTGTTCAAGAGACTAACCGTATACTGATCCGGATTCACACTATAATTAACCCTGGATTTTTGATTGGTTTTAATGGCCGCCATCTTTGCCAGTTGCAGGTTTGAATAAAGATCACGCGCCGCGCTTTTCAATCGATATTTCGGCAGCCAGCTTAAAAAACTAGGTACGCCCACAGCAGTCAATATACCCAATACAGCAATAACGATGACAAGCTCTGTCAGTGTGAATCCTGCTTTTTTTCTCATGGTGCCAAACTCCTTCATACAATCATACAATTTTCGTGCCACAACACATATTTTTAAAAAGATTTTAAGGAATACGATATAGACAAAACGAGTATCGATTATATATCGTTGTAATAATTAATGATAATCGATATATCCAGGTGCCGGTTAATAATATTAAGGATTTTAGTATTGATAAACTCAGCTTTGAAGTGCGATATTATTGACAGAAGGACTATTAAATATTTTTATAGTGGTATAAAATTATTTTATATTATCGTTGCGAATATATTCTACGGCATTTTTAAACAGTTGTATGCCGGCGGTGGGGCCGGATTCCGCTTTGCTTTGCCGGCGTTTGTTATTTTCCTTGATTCGCGTCCAGTCGGGATGATTGGTCCAGTGGTTGAAGGCTTCGGGATGGGGCATCAGACCGAAAATCCTGCCGCTGGGATCGCATATCCCGGCGATATCATAAACCGATCCGTTGGGGTTGAAAGGAAATTTGCCGTCTGCGGGTCTGCCGTCGAGCATTGCGTACCGGAGCACTACCTGGTTTTCATCAATCAGACGACGGATCGTGGTTGGGTCGGCATAAAATTTTCCTTCCCCATGCCTTACGGGAAGTTCCAGCCGATCTAATCCATGGGTAAATATGCAGGAAGATTCGGAAATAACCTTCAGAGTCACCCAATCGTCCCTGAAATTTCCACAGTCATTAAATGTAAGTGCAACCGATCGCCGGGTGTAGTCATGGTCGAAACCGGGCAAAAGGCCAAGATTGACAAGGGTCTGGAATCCGTTACATATGCCTATTACAAGGTTTCCGGCATCGATAAACTCTAAAATCTTATCCCCCAGATTTGTCTTCATTCGGACCGCCTGGATCACACCCGCGCCGTGATCGTCCCCCCAGCTGAATCCTCCTCCGAACACCATAATCTGAAAATCGGTTAAATTCACTGATCCGTGGATAAGAGCGTTTATATGAACCCTGTGGGCGTCGGAGCCGGCAAGCCTTAAGGCATAAGCTGTCTCATCGTCGCAGTTTAAGCCGTACCCGGTAAGGACAAGGGCCCTAACGTTATTCATTTCAGAACTCCTGACATGTATACGTAATTTCAACGTTAGATGAAGGTTTAGTGGTAATTTCAGACGCAATAATTTGAACATCGAACATCGAACGCTTAACGTCGAACGTCGAATGTGGAAGGCGCTCCGCTTTGTCTTTATTATAAATAGTAGAATACATTATTCGATGTTCAACGTTCGATGTTCGA
>CAZBOB010000374.1:0-1913 GCA_964492995.1 uncultured Desulfobacteraceae bacterium
CGGCTGACCTCAATTTTAATTGTCGCCAGACTTCAAAAATAATTGTCGCTTGACATAGGAGATATCTCACAATTTTGAAGCCTCGAAAAGCGTGCCATCAATTGCAGTAATCAAAGGTTTATCAAATCACACGGTATGTTGGAGTTAGCACATGAATTAAAACAGAGCTGATTCGTTTGATCTCCATTACTGATCAGCAACTTGCTTCTTTTTCAGATATCATCATACAAAACATAATATTTAAATGGTATAGACCCAGTGATAGACATCAAAACCAGTCTTGTGGTTGTAAAGCCAAATAAATCTAAATTTAGTTTTTGTCAAATCATCTTTTTCCAGTTTCATCAAATCAAGCATTTTAGTTTTTTTCACCTCTTTTTTTAGCTTTCAAATACTTTAAATGCATCTTTTAATTCCTTACCCCAAAATGGTTCTCCAGATAGTATTTTATTTAGTTTATCATCTAGATTTTTCCTGACAAAATATTCAAATTTTTTGATAATTTCAAGATTTGTGCTAACAATTCCTATTGGAATACTATAAATGATATTTTTTACATTATGGTAATATATTGCACAAACAAGTTTGTTCGGCATAATTATTAATTCAATATTCTGAAAAGCTGTTGATTTAACATATCCAATAATAGAACTAAAATAGTACCTGTAGCGATTTTTTACAGTAGCTCCATTAAAACCAGCATTATTTTTATCTGTGAATAGTATGACTTGATTATTTTCATTATCAAAAAGCTTTTTCAACTCGTTCATATTATCAGTAGCTTCTTGCGATCTTCCCCAAAAATTATACCCTGGACGTATCCAGTAAATCGGATTAAATTCCTTTTTGTTTTCATGTTGGCGGCTATTTTCAAGGACTTTTCTTATTTTCTTAATTAGTTGATTAAAATTAATATTAATTAGAATAGACCCCAGTATTGGCAGTGTTTCTTTATCTAAAGCTGTTTTCTTCTTTTCAACAAACACTTCTTTTACAAATTGCGAGAACCTAAAACGATTATCTTTTGTAAGGTAAGTACTTAATAAATCATCATTCTTTTTTGAGTATATCCCGATAAAATTTGATATATTCGCTTTTTTATCATGTTTTCTTTCGTTTAACATATCTTTTGTCTGTCTTCTTATCGACCTTAGTATTTCACTTTGATTATTTAGATCGTTAATCTCTGGAACATGCAGTTCTAGTTCCATTGTTGGTTCCATCTTAAGTTCTAAATTAGCAGATAGATCGACCGAAAAGTTCCGTAATGTCGTAAGAGAATCGATCTTTCTTACTTTCTGCTTAAAAATTGAGTCCTCATCCATCTCCTTGTCATCAATATATTGATAAAACCCAGACTGAAAACTTATTTTTGCTTTTTCGTTGCTTAGAGATGCCTTTTCTGCCTCACGATGAGTTAGTTTCAAATTTATGGAAGCCTTTCGGGCAGTTTTTGTTCTTGGTATAATGAGGTTAAATCCGATTAAATCAATTATAAATTTACTTATTTTATCTTCTATTTTAACAATTTCAGGTTTCCCATCAACAAATAGATCTATCCCTTGGCGTGTTAATTTAACTTTATCTGTTTTTTCTTTTGAAATATACCCCTCATTTAGTAGTTTTTCCAATTCGATAGCAATTTCATTGGTTGAGAAATGAAAATATTCTGCTAACATATTTATTTGCGTTGAACCGTTTACATAAAGGTATCGTAGAATAAATTCAAAAGTTACTGGAAAAGCACTGTTTTTGGCTATCGTATATTTTATAATATACGATTTGCACGGTAGTAGAAATGAATAATTATCGATTATAGCATGGGTAATAGTTTTATCTGTATCTTGTTTGTCAAAGGGCTATAGCGCTGAGATAAATCATGCCACCCATGCTGAGATAAATCAGGCCGTTGA
>CAZBOB010000375.1:0-1880 GCA_964492995.1 uncultured Desulfobacteraceae bacterium
GAAGACAAACTTTAGCCTATAGCCATGGAAGGCCCCGGTCTACTCGACAACGTCCGACATCGAATGTTGAATGAAAGACAAAAACAAGAGCAAGAATTTTCCTCGATTTTACAGTAAATTGAAGAGCGAAGCGATATCATTATTCGACGTTCAATGTTCAATGTTCGATGTTCGACGTTCATCTTTTAAAACAATCTTGAACCTCTGAACCTGTGAACCTTTACAAAAGATCAAAGGAATTGATTATGAAAAGTCTTTTGCATTCTTTTTTTATTTTGCTGATGATGATCCAGACAGTGGGTGCAGATGATACAAATGTCGCAAAAGAGTTATTAGAAAGCAGGGTTAAGTCAGCAATTGCTGTTTTGCAGAAAAATAATCTTGATCAGCAGGAAAAGAACAAACAAATAATCGAAATTGTAACGCCGCTGTTTGATTTTCCACTCATGGCCAAACTTTCTCTGGGAAGAAAATACTGGCCCGGCCTGATCCAAGAGGAGAGACAGAAATTTACCCAGCTTTTTACCAAGCGTTTGAAGGAATCCTATCTTGACAAACTGACGCTTTATACCGATGAAAAGGTTGTTTTTAAAACGCCTGTTCAGGTAAAAAGAAAAATGGAGATTCCGACCGAACTGATCTCGAAAAACAATACCATATCCATGCTGTACAAGCTTCATGAATCAACGGACAGCTGGTTGATTTATGATATAGAAATCCAGGGTGTCAGTATTATTTCGACCTACCGGTCTCAGTTCGACCATGCCCTTAGTAACGGCACTATTGACGACCTTCTGATAAAACTGGAACAACCTGAACAACCGGAACAACCGGAAAATAAATAATTCGCCTTAGCTGAAATACTCTTATAACGATTAATATGACAAACCTTCACTCTCTGACTGTCTCTTTTTTCGATAAGGTCATATTAAAACGGCCCGGACTCGTCATTATCTTCATTTTGGCGGTGGTCTCTTTCCTGGGTTATAAGGCAAAGGACTTCAGACTTGACGCATCAGCAGAAACTCTGGTTCTCCAAAATGACGAAGATCTGCGTTATTCTCGGCTTATCGCTTCACGATATGGTCTGCAAGAGTATCTGGTGATGACCTATGCCCCTGAAGGTGATCTGTTTTCAGAGAACGTCCTGTCAAACCTAAGCCGGTTGCGTGATGAATTAAAACGGATGGAAAGGGTGTCTTCAGTGGTTTCAATACTTGACGTCCCTCTGCTGGAAAGCCCGCCGGTGCCGATCAAAGAACTGGCCGCCAATATTCAGACACTGGAATCCCAAACGGTTGACAAAAAACTGGCGAAAATTGAGTTTAAAAGCAGTCCTCTTTATCAAAACCTTCTGGTCAGTCCGGATCTTAAAACCACCGCACTTCTCATATACTTACCGAATGATGATATTTACCGGGATCTTCTTGCCCGTCGAAATGATTTTCAGGAAAAAAAAGCTGCCGGCCCCCTTACTGCTGAGGAAGGTGCCGAATTCAGAAAAGTCACCGAACAATTTAGAAATCATCGGGACAAGATGAAAAAGGCCCGACATCAGGATATTGCTGAAATCCGTTCGATTATGGATAGCTTTCGTCAGGATGCCCAACTCTTTCTTGGCGGCGTCAGCATGGTCGCGGACGATTTGATCAGCTTTATCAAAAACGACCTGAAAGTATTCGGCCTTGGGGTGCTGTTTTTTCTAATCCTCACGTTAGGTATTATTTTTAGAAAAATACGCTGGATCTTTTTGCCGATACTCTGCTGCGCTTTTTCCGCAATTGCCATGATGGGACTTCTGGGATTGTTTGACTGGGAGGTTACGGTCATATCTTCCAATTTTATATCCCTACAACTGATTATCACTATGGCCATAACTA
>CAZBOB010000376.1:0-1879 GCA_964492995.1 uncultured Desulfobacteraceae bacterium
GGCATATGTTTAATATTCCGAGGATTTATTCGCCACCGAACTTTGGCGAATTAATCCTTTGAATATAACACAGAGATTGGGCAAAAAGACCATTTATGGATGGACACTAACCAAGATATTCCAGCACGGAATCTCTTGTTAGGATTAGAACTGGCCTCTTTTTATCCGGCCGTACAAACTTGTACCAACGGATTTCGCCGTGTTTCATTCGTCACCCCGGGCTTGCTCTGTTCCCCAAACCGAAAACTCATCGGCATCAACTGGGTGCCGTTCGTACCCTTGGCGGTGCTTACGCTCTAGTTGCTCAAGGTTGTAACGATCAAGCGCCTCACGAAGCGCCTTTCTTGTGAAAGCAGAACGACTTGTGTGCAGTCGCTTTGAAACGCGGTCAACTGCTTTGACAAGATCATCATCAAGAGTCATCTGAATAGTTCTCATATCGCATCTTTGCAATGTGGATTGTTATAGCTATTAAAATCCACATTTTAAGCCATGTCAAATCGATTTATTCGGCCAACGATTAGCTGATCTGCCGGTGCGGAGCTGCGGCGAAGCATCAGTCAGTGTCCAGCGCCATGTTGGGCGCTGGACTTATTTGTATCAAGATGGTGCAAAGGCAGCGGTCTTATATCATTCAATGCTTCCGACTCAGATTCCATTGCGAAATAAAGATCCCATCTCATTTGAATATTCATCCAAAAGTCCGCTGAAACCCCAAAAACCTTTGCAAGCCTTAAGGCCGTACTGGGGGTAATACCACGCCTGCCGTTGATTATTTCATTTACCCGCTGATAGGCAACGTTGATGGCATTAGCTAAATCACGCTGGGTTATGCCCATTGGTTTCAAAAATTCCTCCAACAGCATTTCCCCAGGGTGGGTCGGTGTTCTATGTGTAGGTATTCGTATCATTGTAACCCCTTATAATTTTTTATTAATGATAATCTGTAATTTCAACATCCTTTGTGGGCCATTCTCAGCCCATATGAAACAAATGCGATATTGATTGTTTATGCGGATGCTGTGTTGCCCTTTTCTGTCTGCCGATAGCGCTTCTAATCTATTCCCAGGAGGAACTCGGAGTTCATGCAATAGTTATAATCCTGAAAATGGATCAAGCCGCACCGATATTTAAGGCCTGCACCTCTTTATCAAGACGATTTCTAAGCAAATCTTCAGCAATCTCAAGGTCATATCGGGTTTGAAGATTTAGCCAAAACTGGGGTGAAATGCCAAAATATTTTCCTAAGCGTAGTGCCGTATCCGCGGTAATTGATCTTTTACCGTGTACGATTTCGTTGATACGCCTTGGCGGTACGCTTATATCTTTAGCCAGTCGATATTGACTAATTTGCATCGGTTTTAAAAATTCCTCCTGCAGAATCTCACCGGGGTGGATGGGAGGAAGTTTTTTTTCTTTCATAATGACCTCCTAATGATAATCCGTAATTTCAACATCATACGAATTTCCCTCTTTCCATTTGAAACACACCCTCCATTGGTCGTTGATGCGAATACTATATTGTCCCTTTCGATTACCCTTTAGAGCTTCAAGCCTGTTACCCGGTGGAATTCGTAAGACATTGAGTTCAGGTGCCGCATCTAACATAACCAGCTTCCTACGCGCCTGATGTTGAATATCTGAAGGAATTTTTTTCGAGAAATGTCTGTTAAATATTTTTTCAGTCTCTTTATCTCGAAAGGTTTTTATCACAATAAGTTAATAACGCGATTCGTTATTAACGTCAAGCGTTAAGTTGACAGGAACAGTTATTGGAATAAATATACTTGAATAGGATTATCCAACAAACCCCGCAGTTAGCGTAGTTTGCCTTTTACCTAAAATCTGCAATTGCCGATTTCGCCGCAGTTGCAAGGCG
>CAZBOB010000377.1:0-1871 GCA_964492995.1 uncultured Desulfobacteraceae bacterium
TGTCGTGCCGGGTTCCCGACCATCAGAGCATAATCAGGAACATTTCCGGTGATTACAGCACCTGCGCCGATAAAGGCATAGCGGCCTATGGTGTTGCCGCAAATGATTGTAGCATTGGCTCCTATGGTAACGCCGCGTTTGACTGAGGTTTGGCGTAGTTCATCCATCCTGGGTATTTCTGATCGGGGATTGTAAACGTTGGTAAAAACCATAGAGGGTCCGCAAAAAACATGATCTTCGAGGGTGACTCCTTTGTATATTGAAACATTATTCTGAATTTTACATCCATTTCCGATAATTACATCAGGACCGATAACCACATTCTGGCCTATATTGCAGTTCTTGCCGATACGCGAACCCGAAAGTATGTGGGAAAAATGCCAGATCTTTGTGCTTTCGCCAATTTCAACGCCGGTGTCGACATATGCAGATTCATGAACCCAGCAGTCTTTGGCAACCGCATCATAACCAACAGATGGCGTGGAAGAAATTACCTGCCTGCTTTCCAATTTTTCCTTTAAATATGAACTGATATGAATATTACTTCCGTTGTCGTCCAGTGATGCCTGGGATGCTTGAAGAATTTTCAATACCCGAAGGCCTTCTTGACCATCAGTTCTGGGTCGTTGTTTGTTTTCAAGACATTCCAAAAAGTGCCGGCACTCCGCCTTTAGAGGTTCTTCCATAGTAACAGGAACCACTTCCGCTTCTTTTTTCGATGCAACAGGAATGCGATCCAACCAATCGATTTTGTGGGGGTAGAGCAGCAATTTTTCCTCGCTCACATCATCAAAGACAGCCATTTTTTTATCGCCCACCACCACAAGTTTTTGTTCTTTGTATGGATGCAGCCAGGAAACAAAAATGTGAGCCTTGACACCGCTTGGGAAATCCATTGTCGTCAACGTCGTATCAGGAATTTGTCGCTGCAGGTAGCTGCCACCGGTTGCATAGACAGCTTCAGGCATTTCCCCGAGCAACATAAGGATCACGGAAATGTCGTGCGGTGCAAAACTCCACAAGATATTTTCTTCATTCCTGATCTTACCGATATTAAGACGATTGGAATAAAGGTACTGGATTTTGCCCAGCTCACCGGAATTGATGAGATCTTTTAATTTTGTTAGAGCCGGATGGTATTGAAGGATGTGCCCGACCATCAGTATCAATTCATTCTGCTCGGCCAGTTTTACCAATTGCTGACCTTCTGTTTCGGTCAATGCAAGAGGTTTTTCCACAAAAACATGTCTTCCCGCTGAAAGCGCTTTTTGCACTACGGCAAAATGGGATTCGGCCGGTGTGGCCACGACCACGGCTTTGATATCTTCATGACAGAACACATCTTCTAAGTCTAAACAGGTTTCAACATCAGGGTATTGTTTTTTGAACTGATTAACGATGTTCTCGTTCTTATCGCATATGAGTTTTAAGACACCCAGCTGGTGGAAATTGCGCACAAGGTTCTCACCCCAATATCCAGACCCAATAACTGCTATGGATGCAACTTTTTTTCTGTTTTTTTCAGCCATATTTTTATTCTCCGGTTTTTGATGATATTCGTTTTTGAAGCACGGTTTCTAAATCCGGTATCGAGATGAAGAAAGACTTATAGCTCCGCCGCGTCAGTTATATTATCAAAATATTTATAACCGACTAATATATTTAATCATATTATTAAAAACTATCGTAAATAAAAGACAAAAGGTTCTATTTTTTTTTCGCTTCCCAAATCAATATGTTGGGACATTCTTTTAATTTGGGTTCGAATTCTTTGTACTCATCCCGGCTCAGGACCAGGGAACGAATTTTTCGTTTGATATATCGTTCAGTTTTTCTACTCAAATCATTTAAGTGATACGGATCAATATCTC
>CAZBOB010000378.1:0-1853 GCA_964492995.1 uncultured Desulfobacteraceae bacterium
GATTCGAGTTTGCTGCAAAGAAATTCAACCTGTTTCTGCATTGGACCGTTTCCTTTTAATCCCCGTTCAACGGCACCGATGGAATGAAGGGCGGTGGCATGATATCTGTTGAAACTTCTCCCTATGGTCTGAAGGGGAGAATCGGTATATCTACGTGACAGGTAAATCGCTATCTGTCTTGGTCGAACAATAGATTGTTTGCGAGAGCTTGAAACAATGTCATTGATGGAAATACTGTAATATTTGCAAACCAGCTTCTTGATAGCATCTATTGTAATATTTATTCGCTGACGTACGATATTCTTGACAACACTTTCAGCAAGCATAAGGTCAATAGGTGATCCCAAAAGAGACGATTTTGCGGTAACCCCGATAAGGCCGCTTTCGAGTTGCCTCACATCCTCAGTGAGTTCACTGGCCAGGTAATGGATTACGTCTTCCGGCAATTTATGCCCATTATGCTTTGCTTTTTTTTGTAATATTTTTACTCTGGTCCTGAAGTCTGGAGGATCTATGTTTGAAATAAGAGAGCATGAAAAACGCGATCTTAATTTATCATTGAGTTTCGGTATTTCTGCCGGAAGACAACAACTCGAAAAAATTATTTTTTTACCGGATTCAAACAGTGTATCAAGGGTTAATGCAAGCTCAATCTGGGTCCTTTCCTTTCCGCTAAGATAATGAACATCTTCAAGCAGCAATACGTCACATTGATTCCTGTATTTTCCCTTGAACTTATTGATAGAGTCATGCCGAAAAGCATGAATCATTTCATTGCTAAAGTCGTCGGCGGTCATATAATATACACGTTCCGAAGGATATTCGGACAAGATATAATTCCCTATGGCCTGGGAAAGATGGCTTTTCCCCATCCCGGTTTTTGACAATAAGAATAAAGAATTTTGGAGAGCTTTCTTTCGTGAAGCCAGCGAGAGGGATGCTGAATAGGCAAAGTCATTATTGCCTCCAACTACAAAGTGATCAAAAGTAAAATCTTTCCGCATTAGGCGGCCGTTATGGGGGCACACATTTATATTGGGGAGCTCCAGTTGAAAATTATTATCTGCTTTAGGTTTTGAATGGGCCTTTGTTTTAGAGACCTCGATTAAAAGTCTATATTTCCTTCCAGCCACTTGTTTTAGCTCTGACTCTATCAGGGCGCCATAATTATCAAGTACACGTTTTTTGGAAAAAAAGTTGTGTGAGGATAGAACAATTGAGTCTTCATTACATTTTATCACTTTCAGCGGCTCAATCCACATCCTGAAACAGTGGTTAGGAATAGCTAACTTAATAGCAGCTTTTGTCTCTTCCCAAATGGGCTTCATAGAAGTTTATGCTCTCAATTTTGAAAACAGATTATCCTGTTTTTAAGAAGAAATAGGAAAAACTAACGATATCAAACGACTTAAGAGCGTTACTGGAAGTTAGAAGAAATGCTACAAAATACCAAAAAATAGTATTAGCTTACTTAATGGATCATCTTCTATATGTCAATCCTGATAAACTCGGTTTTTTACTTATCTGTTATCGAGTTATTAACAATTTATATCTTATTGTTTTATCTAATTTAATTAATACAAAAAAGGCAACTGCTTTTAAATACAACCTTTTTTGAAAGGCTGTTTTCTATAAACATTTTAAACATATCCATGGTTATTCACAAAATTTCGACAATAATGTTATTTAATGAAACCTCCTATTTTCTTCTATTATCTTTTATTTTTTAAAAAAATAATCGCAATTCATTTTTTTATTTCAATTCATTTATAATAAATAGCAAGGCACTGATATCTATTGATATGATATTTTTTTATTTATTTGAATTTTTCTTTTCTTTTTGTAGTATAACA
>CAZBOB010000379.1:0-1839 GCA_964492995.1 uncultured Desulfobacteraceae bacterium
GGTGATAGCGGGATAAAAATTCCGATTCGTTATCCAATTGCCGGCAGATCAACCATAACCTTTGTGTATTCTCCTTCCACACTTTCAAACAAAAGTTTTCCCCCATGATTATAAATTATGCCGTGGCTGATGGAAAGCCCCAACCCCGTACCATAGCCTGGAGGTTTGGTGGAAAAAAATGGATCACAAATTTTATTCAAAATATTTTTTGGAATTCCTGCACCGTTATCGTAAAATGTTGTTCGAACATAATTTTGGTCTTCAAGTTTGATTGTCTCACTTTCAATTTCAAGGGATTTATTTTGATTGGATTTAGGAAATCGTTGGTTCAGACCATAATGTGCATTGCTGAGAATATTTAAAAAAACCTGTTGAATTTCATGGGAATGAGCTTTAATATCGGGAAGATTGTCTGGAACATCAACAGACAATTTTATGCCGTCTTTTGCTATTCGTCCTTTTATCATTTTAAGAGTATTGGAAATGATATCTTTAAGATATGCAGGACTGCTTTCTTCCTGCCAACCCCATGCAAACGAAAGGAGACTTTTTACAATTTCTGCAATGCGCTCCGCTTCTTTGATAATTTTATTTGGAATATCGTCATTTCGGCCTTGCTTTTGGTACCGGTCTTTTAGTATCTCGGCATAGCCCATCACACCGCTGATGGGATTATTTATCTCATGCGCAACACCGGCAGCCAGGGTACCTATAGCCTCCATCCTCTGGGCATGCTGAAGTTGTGCTTCCATTTGCTTTCGTTGAGTGACGTCTTTTAGAATAACAAGAATAGGATTGTGCTCATTTTCTTTGATCGGAATGACATTTAAAGTGATCTGTTTATTGTTAAGTTCTACCGCAGCTTCCGGGCTGATTATTCGTTGTTTGTTGCCTGGGTTTTTAAGAGAATCTATAATTGTTTTTTGATGTTTTTCATTGAAAAGTTTTGTGAAGTCTGAAGACAATAGGTTTTCCTCAGGAATACCGATTATTGAGAGGGCGGCAGGATTTACGTAAACAATCTTTAATTCAGAAGTAAGTTCCAGGATCCCTTCGGAAATATTGTTTAACGTTGCTTCAAAATGTTTTTTGGACGCCAACAATTCCTTTGTAATTTCTCGTTTAAATAATTCTTTTCGTCCGATTATTCTTCCTTTCAACCTTTGGGTTGGTTCAGCGTCTGAAAGCTCCAGAGCCATAAGAACATGCTCGGCCATTTTATTAAAGGGTCCTTTTGCAATGCAGACATCAGCGCCGTAGTCATCAAGACGTGGTTCCTCCTCGGCAGCAATTGCAGAAAGAATAACAATAAAAACATCTTTAAGTTTGGGTATTCGCCGAACTATCCGGCATAGCTTTTTTCCATCGATATTCGGCATGATAAGGTCGGCAAATATTACGTCAGGAATATTAGTTTTTAATATTTCAAGAGCGGAAAGACCGTCTGATGCCGTCAATACTTGATGACCTTCTTTTTCAAGTAAATCGCTCATAAACTTGAGTATCATAGAATGATTATCCACAACCAGTATTTTTTTCATAACAATACACCCCTTTGAGAAAGTTCAAACTAAAAGCTTAACACCCGACAACACCGGCAACGTTATCCAGTTTTTCCTGTAATGTTTTAGCGAGTTGTGCAGTTTTTTCCAGTTGCCCATCACGGGCTGTCTTTCCAATTGCTTCTGCGATTTCCTGAAACTCGTTCAATCCCAGATTTAAGGAAGCGCCTTTCAAAGAATGGGCGATACTGGCTACTTTTTCCGTACTTGCTATATCGATGGCAAACCAAAGTTTGTTAAGATCTTCCATACCGGTCTCAACAAAAAGTTCAAACAG
>CAZBOB010000380.1:0-1832 GCA_964492995.1 uncultured Desulfobacteraceae bacterium
GGGTAAACCTGACATCGGCCTCATCATATCATTCGTCGGGATATACCGGTTCCGGTGTAAATATTGCGATAATCGATATAGGCTTTCTGGGCTTATTTTCGGCCATAAACAATGACGAACTTCCGGGTAATGTTGAAAAAGTCGACTGCACGGTCTATCCCTGCGTTTCCAACAGTCCTTCTTTGGAAACTGATTCATATCACGGTACGGCTGTCGCTGAAATTGTTTACGACATGGCTCCAGGAGCTAATTTTTATTTGATAAAGGTCGACGACACATTAGATTTGTGGGATGCTAAAAATTACGCTGTCAACCATGGCATCGATATTATTAATAGTTCTTTAGTGGTGTTTAACACGAATTTTTATGACGGGGCGTGTTATTACAACTACCCTGTCTGTACGGCAAACGATGCCTATAACCATGGGATCCTGTGGGTGAATGCCGCCGGCAACGAGGCAAATAGACATTACGAGGCCACTTTCAAAGGCTCTGGTGATAAATGGCACAATGTTTCAGACAGTAATGAAACAATCAGCATTACTGTGGATCCCAACCATACCACCATTGAAGTGTATCTGACGTGGAATGCCTGGCCCACGACAGATCAGAACTATGACCTTTATCTTCTTGACAGCTCGCTTGATCCCTTGAATCCTTTTGCATCGAGCAAGAATCCAGCAGGAGGACCACCGATAGAGGATATTACTATAAAAAATGTACCCCCCGGAAATTACTATCTTGCAATTCGTCAGGAAAGCGCGACCTCAGATCACTCAATGGAATTATACAGTCTAAACCACGATTTATACCCGGCAGAAGCATCAAGCAGCCTTGCAAACCCTGCAGATGCCGGCGGAGCAATGGCCGTGGGTGCCATTAATTATAGTAATTGGACAACAGGCCCCCAGGAAGCCTTCAGCTCTCAAGGTCCGACCAACGACGACAGAATCAAGCCGGATATCTGCGGACCGGATTTAATTTCAAATTTTACTTTCGGCACGTTTGAAGGCACCAGTGCAACCACCCCGCATGTTGCCGGCGCTGCGGCATTAATTCTGGATAGATATCCAACCTATTCTGCCTCACAGATATGGGACTGTCTGGCCGTTTCAGCTATAGATATGGGAAGTAGTGGAAAAGACAATATCTATGGACATGGAAGGTTAAATGTGAGTAGCTGCAGCTCAATTTCCGGCACCAGCATTGTCGTTGGGGGTAGTGGCGGTGGCGGCGGGGGCTGCTTCATAGCCACTGCAGCTTACGGTTCACCCATGGCGCCACAAGTAAAGGTTTTACGTGAAATGCGTGACCGTTTCCTGCTCTGCAGCGGCCTTGGCAAAACTTTAGTGGATGTCTATTACGCTTATTCACCGGCAGCGGCCGACTTTGTCGCCCAACATGCCGCCCTGCGGGCGGTTGTCCGCGTGGGCCTGTTACCTCTGGTGGGAGTTAGCTGGGTTGCATTGAAAATAGGGCTTGTACCCACAATCGGATTTTTGCTTGTTTTCGGAATTTGTTTCATCGGCCTTGTCAAATTAAAGAAGTCTAACAAAAAGGGGGCGTTCCGAACACGTTAGCTTGTTGAAATTGAGACCATTGAAAAACGTTCAATTTTGTTCAAGGCCAAGGCAATTCTGCAGGATAGCAGAATTGGACAGCTGTCAAGCTGCCCGCAAGGGCGAGGGGCATGGACGCCCCGAGTCAACGCGAAAATTTTAACCACAGGAATACATTGAGTATTTTGAGGATTAACCCACCAAAGTTCGGTGGCGGGTTAAAATTTGAGCCTGACGCCGGAATTGGGCAAAAGGGAGCGTTTTGCAAAGGTC
>CAZBOB010000381.1:0-1799 GCA_964492995.1 uncultured Desulfobacteraceae bacterium
AGTCGGGTTCGGCATTGCACAAAACAAAGAAACACGGGCATGAGCTTGAACACTTCCATTCAAGGATGTCCGTCCAAATATTTCCCAAATCAATATTTCTGCAGTCCAAGATGAGCAATTGTGGGATTGCCGGTTCATTTGCACCAATGGGTGTTATTGATTCCAGTTTTGGGAAATAGTTGCCCTTCAGACCGGTTTTCTCTTTCAGGAACGAAAGCAAAAGTTTATTTTGCAGTATATTTCGGCCCACAATGTTAAGAAAAGCGTTGGGGATGGAATTATAGGCGTTGTTTTTTCGTGACTTCTTCAACCGCATGATTTTACTCTATTTTTTTTAAAAATAATAATGAGCTTAAAAGTCAACGATTTAATAAAAATTTATTTTTATCATACATTTCTAAAAAGTCAATACATTATAATACGGTAAAGTTACCTATATCAAATAGGGATTAGTGAAGAGATAACAGGTGGGATCTAAGGTTTGCTTTTTTGTTCCTTATTCCTATTTTTTTCCGGATATTTTCTCTATGGGTCTCGATGGTCTTAGGGGAACTATCTAACATTTTTGCTATTTCTTTTGTTCTTATGCCTTGCTTTACAAGATTTGCCACTCTAATTTCTGTAGGAGTAAGACTCATATATTTTAATGAAAGTTTGTTGGCAAATGGTAAAATAATTTCATTAACGTTTGTTTCCAGGACTTCTATATATATTTTTTGTGTGGGATCTGACACGATTTTCTTCAATTTATTCAAATAGGGTAAAATCAAATTATTTACATTGGATAAAACATTTTCTTCTAAATTTCTTTTATCTTCGTCTCGTTTATCTATCAGGACCTTTAAGGCAGTATTTACTTCCTCAAGCTTTTTAGTCTGGGTTTTCAATTCTCTGGTTCGGTCCTTAACCCGTTGTTCAAGTTGGTTATGAGCTTTCTGCAGCTCTTCCTCGGCCCGCTTTCGTTCGGTAATTTCCAATGTCAACTCAATGGCGCCCACAATTTTGCCGTTTGCATCTCGCACGGGATAGCCCCGGATAAACCAGGCTTTACCGTCAGGAGTATATTTTTCGTTCTCTTCAGGTTGACCCGTTTTCATGGCTTTCACGACCGGACAGTCCGAACAGGATTGGCTGCGCTGGGACCATATCTCATAACAAAAGCGCCCTACGAGTTCCTCTCGCGTCAAATTCACTGATTCACAGGCAGCCCGGTTAGCCCATAGAATTCTCATTTCAGTGTCTTGATGTATAACATGCTCTACCAGGCTGTTGAGAACGGTCTCCTTTTCTTGTTCATTCTCCCGAAACATATTCTCGGCTCGCTGGAGCTTGGTGATGTCACGGAGTATCCCAACCATTGCGATGGGGTTTCCGCTGTTATCCCAAACCAGTGAATTGTGCATCGCAGTGGGAAATTCAGTGCCGTCATGGGTTACATGCCAAAGTATCCCATTGAAACTCCCGGTTTCTTTTGTCTGCTTGTTGGCTTTTTTCACGGAAGGCATTTGTTGAGGCGTATGAAAAATGGAGAGATTTTTACCGATAAGTTCCCCAGGGGAATATCCGTGCATTTTTGCAAAGGAATGGTTTAAATATTCCAAATTGCCATCCAGGTCAGTTACGGCAATACCTTCACTGCTTTGCTCTATAGCTAATGAAAGAATCTGTATTCGGTCGTCTAATTGTCTTTGCTCGGTGTTTTTTTTCTCTAACTCTTTGACCCTTTGTTCCAATTCTTCATAGGTTGGTTTATCCGCCATTATAAAATTCTCCGCCTATACTTCTATGGTGAGATGTAA
>CAZBOB010000382.1:0-1793 GCA_964492995.1 uncultured Desulfobacteraceae bacterium
TTTAATATGTAAGCGCTACTGCTGATGAGCAGATCATCAATTAATACATGGGCGCTCATGGCATTAATACCGGAGGTAATTGTCCATAAATGTAAGTGATGTACATCCTTTACCCCCTTGATTTTACGGAGTTCATCCAACATTTCCTCTACGTTTATATCTTTAGGGGTTGCTTCCAGAAAGATGTCGATTGATTCCATTATCAGAGCATAGGCTCCTCTAAGGATGAGTATCCCAATAAAAATACCAATTAAAGGGTCTATTAAATACCAGCCTGTATATAAGATTAACAAGCCTCCCACAATCACTCCCCCGGAAGAAATTGTATCCCCCACGATATGGAAAAAAGCTGACTTAACATTCAAGCTTGTATGGGCGGATTTTCTTAACAGTATTATTCCTATGCCATTGGCTAAAAGTCCTATAGAGGCAACTACCAGCATAAATAAGCCTTTAATTTCTTCGGGATGAAGAAGGCGATTATATGCTTCGTAGAATATGTAAAAAGAGATGAAAAACAGAAGCATGCCGTTAAAAAAGGCAGTCAGAATTTCCAATCGATGGAACCCGAAAGTCTTCGAGGGTGTGGGTGGTTTTTGGGCAAACCTCATGGCAGCTAAACTTAAACCCAAAGCCAATATATCGGTTAACATATGTCCGGCATCGCTGAGCAAGGCAAGGCTGTTGGCCAGAAGGCCACCGATTATTTCAGCGATCATGACAATGGCCGTGATTAATAAGGCAATAAACAGCTTGCGTTGATTCGAAGAATATGTCTGATTGTTTGATTCTTTGGGCTGATGAATATGATGAACAGTCATGTTTGTGTCCAATGGGCATGTCACAGTGGTTACAGTATCGGTTAGTATAGTTGAGCGCGATCAGATTCTTAGGTTCAACGTGGATAAGTAACGGCAGCTTGCGTTGACTTGTCTTGTTTTGGCAATCTGGACATCTGTAGAATCGGAATTAGAATATGGATTAAGCGAAAAAATATACTTTGGCGGCAAGTAACCGAATTGTTTCCTTACCTCATTTTTCTCCATTTATTGGTCCTTAACCTTTTGAAATGGCTGGTAATAGCTTGTCCGTGTTCAAGGCATGGTTCTACCGTTCTCTTCCTTCTCGAACAATGTCCACTATTTCCTGAGTCGTGATATTCGCTTTAATTGATGGAACATCTAAAGGTGAAGAAGCGATTTTTTCTGGAACCAAGGCGAAAGTTCTACCGTCCTTCCTTCGAATTAGTACTTTTCCTGTGTTTTCTGCTTGTTCAAGGACCATAGCAAGTTTTTGCCGGGCTTCTGAATATGTATAAACTTGCATTTTAGACCTCCATGGTTTCGACGTTGAGATTTTGAGCAGATGCCTTTAGCTTTCGATCCAACGTCAATAACGGTGCCTTATGTCTGATAGCACAATCCAAAAAATAAGCATCGTATGCATACATCTTGGCTTGTTTGGATATCTTTAAGGTATTAACAAAATCTGGCTCAACATAACGAAGAGGAATACTTGCGAATATTGCAAGACCCTTTTGGGCTTCATCAAGTGTCAACCTGTCCTGTTTAAACATTGCCGAGAATGCATTACCAATTTCCCACGGAATAGAACCAGGCCCTATGAGTGTATTCCCAGTTGTAAATTCAACAATCCTTTTGCGTTCGGGTTCACCAACAATAACTGCAATCAAGGCAGATGTGTCAATTACAATATCCATGCTCACCTCTATAATATGGTTTACTGACAATTGTACAATAGTAATATTATTTGTCAAGTATTAAGAGGTAGAA
>CAZBOB010000383.1:0-1788 GCA_964492995.1 uncultured Desulfobacteraceae bacterium
CTCCATTGAGATTTTAATAAATAGAAAAGTGCATTCCGTGAATAACAATTTAAGAAATGAAAAAATAAGAAACATCGCGATCATCGCGCATGTTGACCACGGCAAAACAACCCTTGTTGATGCCATGTTCAGGCAGAGCGGGCTCTTCAGGCCGGGACTTGAAGTTGATGAGAGAATCATGGACAGCATGGACTTAGAAAGGGAAAGAGGAATAACCATTGCCGCAAAAAACTGTTCCGTGAAATGGAACGGGGTAAAGATAAACATCATCGACACCCCCGGCCATGCCGATTTCGGCGGAGAGGTCGAGCGCGCCCTGTCCATGGCTGACGGTGCGATTTTGCTTGTGGATGCGTCTGAAGGGCCTCTGCCCCAGACCCGTTTTGTGTTGAAGAAAACCTTTGAGAAAGGCCTCAAGGTTGTTGTGGTGATCAACAAGGTCGACAGAAAGGATGCCCGTCCTGAACAGATTCTTGATGAGATCTATGACCTTTTCATAGACCTTGATGCAGACGGTGAACAGCTTGATTTTCCCTATCTGTATGCCGTCGGACGCCAAGGTATCGCAAAAAAAAATCTGTCTGAAAATCGTGACGATCTTCATCTTCTCTTTGAAACCATCCTCGGTGAGATACCGGCCCCTGAATACGATCCCGAAGAACCGTTTCAGATGCTGGTGTCTGATCTTGGATATTCAGATTATCTGGGCCGGCTTGCCATCGGAAGAATTTTTAACCAAAATGCCAGGTTCAATGACGCCATGGTCTGTATCAACGACAAAGAAAAACATCTCCCGCTCAAGATATCCAAGCTTCAAGTATATGACGGGATGAATTTGAAAGAGGTTGAAACAGCAGAGCCCGGCGATATTGTCGTTCTCTCCGGAATCGAGGATGTCAAAATCGGTGACACGATTTGCACAAAAGAATTTCCAAAACCCTTAAAGAGAATCACCGTAGACGAGCCTACGATTTCCATGGAATTTACCATCAACACCTCTCCCTTGAGCGGAAAGGAAGGCAGAATCGTACAGTCCGGCAAGATACGCGAACGGCTGATCAAGGAGACCCTTAACAACGTTGCCGTCAGGTTTGAACAGACCGAGGACAGGGACAGATTCATTGTAAAGGGCAGGGGAGAGTTCCAGATGGCCATCCTCATCGAGACCATGAGGCGGGAAGGATTTGAACTTTCCGTGGGCCGTCCAAAGGTAATTTACAAACATTTAAACGGAACCATGCTCGAGCCCATTGAGACACTGTTTGTGGATTGTGATGAACATTTTTTGGGAGTTGTCACCGAAAAGCTTTCCATAAGAAAGGGACGGCTGACAAACCTTGTCAATAACCAAAGCGGAAGGATAAGGGCTGAGTTTTCAGTCCCCTCACGCTCTTTAATCGGTTACCGGGATGAATTCCTCACGGACACAAAGGGAACCGGAATCATGAACACCCTTTTTGCAGGATTTGAGCCGTTTCGCGGTGATTTTCCCACCCGGTTTACCGGCTCTATTGTTTCAGACCGGCAGGGGAACTCTGTTGCGTACGCTCTCTATCACCTTGAACCCAGAGGCCGTCTTTTCATTATCCCCGGAGAACCTGTTTATGCGGGAATGATTGTCGGTGAGCATAACAAGGGCGTTGATATCAGCGCAAATCCAAGCAAGGAAAAGAAGCTCACAAATATACGTGCTGCCGGAAAAGATGAAAGCACGGTATGTTCGCCGGTGAAACCCATGACCCTCGAAAGGGCCATAAATTTTATAAAAGATGACGAGATGGTGGAGGT
>CAZBOB010000384.1:0-1782 GCA_964492995.1 uncultured Desulfobacteraceae bacterium
ATCATTCATATTTAATCAAGCATAAAGGTTACTAAGTAACGTTGTAGGGTTAAAACCCCTTGCAATTTTGAACACAAAAGACGGTAAAAAGATTATACTTAATCCCTTTTCTTTTCTGGTTTGAAATCGCAAATTGGGGCAACCTTTCAATTACCTGCACATTCTCACACTATTCGGCCCATAATGGAGGTAAAAATCACATTTTTTCGCATATAATGTGTAGTTATCCACAAAAATAGCCTTAAAATCTTGTCTAAATCATTTCGACCTTACCTTTGCTCAGTCCACCAAAAATTTCTTGACCGCTCGGGGGTAATTCTGTACGTATTTCAGAACTTCGCGGCTTCGCCCCGCCTGCCATTGCAAGCTCGCCCGCCAGCCAAGCAAGGCGAGGCGGCCTGGGGTACGAGCGGGCAGGCCCAATTGAATGCTGGCCCCGGTGAAATAGAAAAAAGTTTCACCCCAGTACGATCTACCGGCCCTGTCCCGGCATTTTCACGGGGACCTACGGGGCAGGCTGGGTAAAAATAATGGAGTAATGGGTTTTGGAAAAATGGTTTTTCATTCTCGACCGATGCGGGCTTGGCCGATCCCGATGATTTTATTTTCAAGCACTGATTATGGTTTGCCCTTGATAAATCTATGAAACCAATACGACTCGTTGGAATTTTAGCCCTATTGATTTTAGGCGTCATTGTGACCAATACCCCCTCATCCCAAAACACCATAGATGTGAGCCGCTATTTTTACAAAGGCGACGGCAGACTGAACCTTATCAACGCAAAAAACAACATCTCATTCAACGGCAGATACCGGGTCGGCAAGAGCATCTATAATGAAAAAGCTCTCGAAGCAATTCATCTTATATTTGGTGCGGAAAAGGACAAACCACTCTCAACAATATCACTGCGGCTTATCGAATTCCTCGACTTTATAGAAGACCGTCTTCATCCAGGGGCACGGATAACCATTGCCTCAGGATGGAGAAGTCCGCAATACAATACCAATCTTCGTAAGAAGAGAAAACTCGCTGCAACGGCCAGCCTCCATCAATATGGCATGGCGGCAGACATAAAAATGGATGGAACATCATCCAAGCGCATCTGGAACACCGTTAAAAAACTCGGGTTCGGCGGAACAGGCTACTATCATGGAGAACTCGTACATATTGATGTGGGGCCCGCGCGCTCATGGGATGAGAAAACATCCGGCGTGGGTACGGATATTTCAATACACAACAAACTCATTGGGCTCGTGACAGACTATGACATTTATCTGCCGGGAGAGATGATCGAACTAAGATTCATCCGGATGACGTCATTCCCCATCGGCGTCATACCTGAATTTGTTCTGGAAGGTGTCGGAAAGGACGGTCGGACAAAGAAAATTACCCGGTTCAAACCGTCATTTGCATCAACTGCCGGCAGCGACTGTCCACAGTTTTCCGATATCAGCCAGATGATGAGAATTCATTGGCAATTGCCGGGTGATATCTCACCCGGTCGATATAAAATCCGCGCCTCATTCTGCCAAAGGCTATGGGAAGATATGCCGCCTGAAATTTCAACCCCTGAATTCGCTATTATAAGACAATAACCTCATTTTATTTTTCAATCGTGCATTCAGCATCCCCGTTCAATCGGGATCTTCGACAAATAACCAGAAACCGGCATTCGGAAATTCCTAATCCATTCAGGGTTAATTGTGGTAACTTCTCAATAAGTTATGGATTATTAAATGATTCTATTGACCCGGCTCCATAATTTATTGAGATGTTACTAA
>CAZBOB010000385.1:0-1749 GCA_964492995.1 uncultured Desulfobacteraceae bacterium
TTTAGTTCACTTTAGCTCACTTCAAATTTTAGTCACTTTTATGATCCTTCGCTAGGTTGCATGCGGTGGCCTGTCATAAAATACGTCACCGTATTTACGAGTTACAGCACTTAGCCTTAACAATTAATTTTTTCCTTTCCTTGTTTCTCGGGCCTTTTTATATGTCGCCATCATTTTGGAACTCATTGCTTCCAGGTTTCGAATCAACACAATTATCTCGCCGGCTCTATTTATACAGGAATACCCCTAAAACATCAAGTCAGATATATGGCTGTTACCTAGCGTCCATCCATAATTAAAATAGTTAGTTCAAGATCAATGAAGGCGAAGGTAATATCGCTTGTGCTGAATCATGACTTTTTCTACCTTGAAAATTCTGTGATGCCAACAGAATATTCAAGGTAGATGATTTTCTTTTCACCTGGTTTTTAAAGGCAAGAAATATTCGGGTTAATATTGATCTGACAGATCGCCTTGATACCTTTCGATATCTCTACTCCCAAAAATCCTGCATGGCTTTAGGGCATCCTGTGTGTTTCACCTGTAACTGCGAGACCTTTAATTTGCCGAAGGAAAAACCCGAAATTTTACTATTTTATTTTTCGTGTTTCCGTGATAAAAAATCTACTTTTTGAGGCCTTTACGAACATTTGGGAGGATGAAATGATGGAATGTAAAACCGACCAGAATCTTAAATCATGTAATTGCAGTTATGAACCGTGTTCACGCAAGGGAACTTGTTGTGATTGTTTAAGCTACCATCTAAAAGCCCGTGAACTTCCGGCTTGCTGTTTTCCAGATGATGCAGAACGAACTTACGACCGCTCTTTTGAACATTTTGCCCGTCTGGTTGCTAATAAAAGAATATAAATCCTTCACCCGGACAGACCGGAATCAAAATAAGGTTAAAAAATCCCCATATAATTCCGATATATCTTTAAAGGCGTTAGGATGCTTGTGTCATTTAAAGGTATATAAATATGGGAGCTTATATCGACAAAAGATGGTGTGCCTATAAATCATGGAGACAGGCTGTCAGAAAAAGACAAAAACTGATTTTAGGGCCGCAATACCGAAATGCGCTGCATAATGAATGCTTTATGGCCGTCGTATTAGGTTATAAGGCTCCGCTGCTGGCAAAAATTCTGACATTCTCTCATCCTTCAGAGTTTGAATACATAAAAGATTTATTCGCCAACAAAATTGACATCACGTTCAGTAACGGAAATCTTGTTATCTCCAATTGAAGCCAAAACGACCTTCGGGGGCAACAATGCGTTCGATTGCGATTGGGGGTCGGGCCACGCGAACCTGTTGATATTTATAGATTAACGTTCCAAAAATAGGTGTTTTCGGCTTTTAAACCGTCCTTTTCAGGGGTAAAATCACTATTGTAAGCAGTCTGTGCTTCACGAAGATGATATGCACCCCTCGACTCCCCAACCTTTCGGCCCTTTGCCCGGATACCGAGTTTCTCTTTTATGCCTTCGACAAAACTCTTACTTCCAACCCTAGTTAAATAGAGAAATGCATTTAACGGGGCAGGCAGCGATACTTTGAGACCATTTGTTTTCTCGAATATAATTTTGTGTCTTGAGAATTTCTTCAACCCATTTTTTGTGAGCGTTCCTGAGATCGTCAACCGTTTTTTTCTTTCCTTAAAAGGATATTTTTCACCCCAAAAATGCCCTTTTAACTTACATTTCGCACATGGCGAAATCAAATTTCAGAGTTTATACCACTTATCGA
>CAZBOB010000386.1:0-1721 GCA_964492995.1 uncultured Desulfobacteraceae bacterium
TCGGGCTTCTTTGCCGGTACCGCCGCCTTTTTTTCCTCGGGCTTCTTTGCCGGTACCGCCACCCTGGCGGTTGCACTCTCACGGATTGCCGGAGTGTTAACAGGCTGTTTATTCTTTTCTGAAACAGCCGCTACCGTTGGTTTTGGAACGCTGTCAGAAAATCTGGACGTTACCCGGGCTGCCTGTTTCTCGGAAGGATCAGAAGTAACCGTGCTGACTTTGGAGTCAATTGGGCGATCTTTTTGCGGTGAAAGATCTTTTTTCGTTAAGAATTCAGGTTTAGCCCGCTCTTTGTCAGGTGTCTTTTTCTGCACGGTAACCGGTTTTGCTTTTGGCGGTGTGGTTTTAGGTTTCTCAGGGGTAATCTTAGCGATTTTGGATTCCTCAGGCACAATCTTAGTGAAGGCATCAGACGCTTTCGGTTCCCTATCGCCGCCTGAAGTTTCTTGTGTGTCAGCTTGACCGGCAATCCGCTCAGACGGCACAGAAGCAGGAATCTCCTCTTTGTTTGTGTCAATTTCCCTGAACAGTTTGGGTTCAGGGCCCTTTACTATATAATAACGGAAGTCACCCACTTTCCCTATTTCCACCTTGGAAGGAACAGGGTACGTTTTTTTCTCCGGCACGGTTGGAACGGTTGTTCGCAAGTCATTTTTCTCTTCCGTTTGTCCGGGATAAGATGTCTTGCCTTGGCTTAAGACCAGATTTGCACGGGGCTCTGTCTTTGTCTTTATATTGTTATAAAAAACATATCCGGTAAGACTCCCAATCACTGCAAGGAGGCCAATACCTATTAGCACGGACTTTAACCGAATATCTCTTTTCTTCGGTCTTTCTTCCCTCTGTATAACGGGAATTTCTGGTTTTGACGCGCTCTCATCATCAGAGCTATCCGTATCACGCACCCTATTTAAAATCGATATCTGTAGTTCTTCCTTGCACTCTCTGATAATATCATCATTTATAATTATTATCTCCCTGACAAAACCGCTCAACAGGGCATGATCACAGATAATATTTATCATGCGGGGATAGCCCTTGGAAAAAGAAAAGATTTCTTGAATCGCATCCGAGCTGAAAATAGGTGCTTTAGCACCGGCGGTTTTAAGCCGATGCCGGGTATAAGTTTCTGTCTCACTTAAGGTCAAAGGCTCAATGTGGTATCTGATTGTAATTCGCTGTCTTAGCGCCCTGTTTTTATATTCATTCAAAATATCGATAAATTCATTCTGCCCTACAAAAAAAATATTCAGAAGTCTGACATGCTCATCTTCAAGATTCGATAAAAGCCGGATCTCTTCAAGCAGTTCACTGGTAATCCGCTGGGCTTCGTCAATGATCAGCAATGCTTTTTTATTCCTGACACGGGCTTCTTTTAGAAATCGCTTGAAGTAAATAAGAAACTCACCTTTGCCGTCAAAGGTTCTCCCCATGTTAAATGCAACCGAAACAATATTAAAAAAATCCAAGATTTCCAAACTCGGATCGTAAATGGTTGCGACCATTGTATCATCCCCGAGACTTTGGATAAGAGCGTTAATGAGCGTGGTCTTGCCCGTTCCCACGTCACCGGTAAGGGCAAGAATTCCCTTGTTCTCAACAACGGCATATTTCAACGTCGCAAGAGCTTCTTTGTGCTTTTCGCCAAGCCAGAGAAAATTTGGATCGGTGCTCATCTGAAACGGCTTGGACTCCAAATTGTAATGAGTAAGATACATGGG
>CAZBOB010000387.1:0-1715 GCA_964492995.1 uncultured Desulfobacteraceae bacterium
ATTAAAAAGCCATGCGTGTATTATTCTGGTACTGTGATGGTTTTGATTGGGTGCCTGCCATAAAAACCCTGAATGATGTCCCGGAAGCCGAACCGGCTGAAAACCGAAATGCCGTGGTGGCCTTTGTTCATATCGAGCCCGGTGACGTTGAAGATGGAAGTTCGGCAGAGACCAAACTGATCAAAAACGCCAAGTGGCTGGCCAGAAAATGGAATATTACCAGGATTGTTCTCCATTCTTTTACCCACCTTGGAGAAGAAAAGGCCGACCCTGACAAAGCGCAGGACCTGTTGGGCCGGGCGCAAATGCGTCTGGAGAACGCAGGTTACTCGGTTGTTCAGACTCCGTACGGATATTTTTTGGATCTATCCATAAAAGCTCCGGGTCACCCTCTGGCAAGAGTATACAAGGAATTTTAGGGCTCGCCAAAAAATACCTTCCCATTTTCGTGAGCCGGAGTACCCGCAGATGAGGGCGAACAGCCTTTCTATTAAAAACTGTTTCAAAACCTCACGTGACAGAAATAACCTGCCCTTCTGTTATTTTTTGAAGATCATCCGGCGAAAGCTTGAACAGTGTATTGGAGGTTCCGGCAGCCGCCCAGATTTCTGTGTATTTGAGCAGGTCTTCATCGATAAATGTTTCCAGGGGGTTGGAATGACCCAGAGGGGGAACACCGCCAATGGCAAAACCGGTTTTTGCACGAACAAAATCAGGGTCCGCCATCTTTACGGGTTCTGAAAGGATATCTCGGATTTTTTTTGTATTGACCCGATTTGCGCCGCTGGCAATAATTAGAATCGGTTTTTTAGTCTTTTTGGTCATAAAAACAAGAGATTTTACAATCTGTTCTACCCGACATCCCACGGAGTTCGCCGCGTCTTGAGCACTGCGGGTGGTTTCCTTCATATTCAGCACCTGACATGCAAGCCCGTGAGCCTTGAGTGCCTCCTCAACTTTCCGGACGCTTGTACTTAGATCTTTCGGCATGGTTATTCCTCCGCGACTTCAAACCAATTCTTATCAGGATTTTTCTTGAGTAATGCAGATGTTAGGTTCCAAAATAATAACACCTCAATTAATTGAGGGGTCGGAGAGTTTTTTTCGATTGAATAGCTCCATGAATAATCAGCGACTACATCATACAAACTCATAAAATCAAACAGTGTATGATTTCGCTGCTGATCATTCATTACGCTATTTTCAAAGCTTTATAAGAAAAACACCCCGACTGCTGAATTAATTAAAGATCCGGGTCAATATCATCATTTAACGTCTCGGAATTTCTACGACTTAATGAAAATATAGGATATTTTTTGGGGCTTGAACGCTTGCCTCGAATATGGAATAATGGAATAGTGGAATACTGGAAGGTTGGTTTTTAAAAGGATATTAGCCATTTTTAATTTTATCGTCAACACAAATTTTACCATTAACCCAATATTGCATTATCCCAGAACCCATTATTCCATTATTCCAGCATTCCACCATCCCAATTGGGGCGAAGCCCCTAACTTGATACACCAGAACTTATTGAGAACTTACCCAAACGATTTACCGGTATTCTCACCTCCGGTGAAAAATGGAAGTTTTGGAGCTGTCAAATCAACCCTTCTTCCCTTTTCCACCGGAAGTAAGCGGAAATAAGAGAGGCGATTAACTTAAACCTAAAACCTGCAATTAAGCTTATATAATATATTTACAATTAATTGTAA
>CAZBOB010000388.1:0-1714 GCA_964492995.1 uncultured Desulfobacteraceae bacterium
CAAATTAACACAAATCAATCCGTGTAAATCTGCGACAATCTGCCCGCCCCGCCTGCCCCGTAGGTTCGGCAAATCGTACTGGGGTAGCTCCGGCAGATGGTACTGGGGTGTCCTAATTTACTTCAGGCATTTCAGTAAACTTTAGTCACTTCCAACTTTAGTTCACTTTAGTCACTTTTAACTTTACTTGGGCGGGGGTTTAATATGAAGATCGCTGATTTTATAAAGGAGAGTTTTATAACTTATTTTTAAAATTGTGCTTGCTTTGCTCCGATTCCAGCCTGTTTTATCAAGGACAAATGAAATAACCTCTTTTTCGATCCTGTCAAGCGCTTTTTTCTTGATCCTTTTAAGAGAAAAGGATGCGTGATCTGATGAATAATCACCTTTGAAGTCTAATAGGTCGTTGACGATTGAAGCCCCGTCCATGGATGGTTCCGTCGACATTGAAATCGAGGAGGATCGGTTTTTCATGGAAAAATCATCAATAACTTCTTTCCAATTGCCGATAACCATACAGCTTTTCAGAACATTCTGAAGTTCCCTGACGTTTCCCGGCCAACTATATGATTTAAGTTTTTCCATATCATCACGGCTGGGTTTCAAAATCTTTTTTTTATCAAACTGGGAAGTGTATTTTGTTATAAAATGGTCAATTAAAACAGGGATATCTTCAGGTCTATTATGAAGAGGGGGGATATATATTTTTATGATGTTGAGTCGATAGTACAGATCTTCTCTAAAAAGCCCTTTTGCTACCTTTTCTTCAAGCTTCTGGTTTGTGGCTGCTATAACCCAGGCATCTGCTTTAACATCTTTTTCGGAACCCAACGGGGCAAACTCGCCGCTTTGGAGAACATGAAGAAGTTTGGCTTGAAGCGAAAGGGACATATCGCCGATTTCGTCTAAAAACAGAACCCCTTGATGTGCCAGTTCGAATTTCCCGCGTTTTTTTCGTTCAGCTCCGGTAAAAGCACCCCGCTCGAACCCGAAAAGCTCACTTTCAAGCAACCCATCCGGCAATGCAGCGCAGTTGACCTTTATGAATGGTTTGTTTTTTCTTGTGGATTTATGGTAAAGGTTTTGAGCAACAACTTCTTTACCCACACCACTTTCACCGGCGATTAGAACGTTTAATCCCGTGTCGGCAACATGTTCCATCAATTCCCTGATTCTCTTGATGCTTTCGCTTATTCCGATTAATGGAGGTACCATAATCCCCAATTTTGAATTATTAGTGATTATTTTCCAACTAAACCATTTTCTACTCAATTATTAATTATATATAAACTGAATTTTGCACGAGTCGGAGGCTTTCATATGCAAGGCACTTAAGGGCGAAGCCATAGTTTGCTATTGCGAGCCCTTAATAACGCAGCAGATGAAAGCCTCCGGCTCGCCCTTTGGGTGAATATTGATGAGAAAAATAAAACATAATCTAATTATCACATATGGAAACAACAAATCGGTTTATAAGATTAAACACCTTTTAATATTTAAATAAAAAAAATAATTCCTCATCAATTTTCATACAAAATTCGGGTTTGATTTTAGTGAGACAGTATCTCCCGAATTAATATGTCAAGCTCAGAGAGATCAAATGGTTTTTCCAAAACCCGGTCAGCTTGAGCTTCTGTGGCCAATGCTTCAGGATGCTCGCCCCATCCTGTTATGGCAATAACGGGTATGTCAGGAAATTTTTTCTTGATTATTG
>CAZBOB010000389.1:0-1708 GCA_964492995.1 uncultured Desulfobacteraceae bacterium
TGCCGGTTTGGTCACCGATGGGGAAGCTCCATCGGTGACGGCAAAATATTTCTCCGCAAAATTCATTTTGGGGGCGGAGGAGGTTGACATGCAGTACTCCGATATGTTCAAAAATGCAATGATACAAAAATTGTCCGGTCCAGATGGGATATCAGCTTCGGCGTTGTCCAAACAGGTAGACGTTCCTCAATCGACGCTTTCGAAATGGTTGCGCATGGCCGGAGACGGACCATCGTATGGTTTTCCCAACAATGCTCACGAGTATACAAAAATGGCGAAAATAAAAAATCCAAAACGTCCCAACGATTGGAGTGCTGAAGATAAGCTCAAGGTCGTCGTGGAAGCTGCCTCGCTTGATGACGAACAGCTTGGCGCGTTTCTCCGCAAAAAAGGACTGCATCAGGCACATCTTGACCAATGGCGTTCGCAGATGCTCGATGGCCTGCAAAACGGATTCTCGAAAAAGAAGGCCAAACAAAAGAACGATGCTGCCAAACGCATTCGAGCCCTGGAAAAGGAGGTCAATCGAAAAGACAAAGCCCTGGCGGAGACGGCAGCACTATTGGTGTTGAAAAAAAAAGTCCAGGAGATCTGGGGGGACGAGGGCGACCCCACAGCCGGGAGCAACGGAAAATGATCATAGATCTTATTGACAGGGCAGTTAAATCCGGTGCCAGGTTGAAAAAAGCCGCTGCCATAATGGGCCTCAGTGTCCGTACAATCATCAGGTGGCGCCAGCGACATGGCGGTCAAGACCAGCGCAAGGGGCCTACGACAGCGCCTGCCAACAAGCTCAGCGAGCAGGAAAGGCAACAGATACTCGATGTATCCAACAGTGCGCCATTCCGGGATCTCTCTCCCAAACAGATCGTACCCAAACTTGCGGATCAAGGTGTTTACATGGCCTCTGAATCGACTTTCTACCGAGTTCTCAAAGAGCATAAGATGCTGACCCACCGCCAGGCTTCAAAGCCTGCTGTTTCTCATCGCCCAAAGGAGCATGTGGCTACCGGACCATGCCAGGTGTGGAGTTGGGACATCACGTACCTGAAGACTTCCGTACGGGGTCTATTTTTCTACCTTTACATGATTGTCGATGTTTGGAGCCGTAAAATTATCGCTGCTCAGGTTTTTGCCGAAGAATCCATGGACCACAGCTCGATGCTATTGGCCCATGCGTGCTTGGTCCACGGTGTTCAACCCGAAGAACTCGTGCTGCACTCCGATAACGGCGGGCCGATGAAAGGTGCCACCATGCTGGCTACTTTACACAAACTGGGAGTCATCCCCTCCTTCTCACGGCCCAGCGTCAGCAATGACAATCCATATTCTGAATCGCTTTTTCGAACGATGAAATATCGACCTGAATATCCCTCAAAACCATTTGAAAATATTGAGCAGGCGCAGTCATGGGTCGATGGATTCGCTTTCTGGTACAATACACAGCATTTACACAGTTCGATTCGTTTCGTTACTCCTGATGATCGTCATTTTGGCCGCGAGGAACATATCCTCGCCAATCGACGGAAAGTGTATGAAAAAGCCCGAAGACGAAATCCGAATCGATGGTCAAAGCAAATACGTAATTGGAACCCTGTGCATCAGGTTTTGCTGAATCCTGAAAAATGGGATGAGACCAGCCAGATGCACTGCTTAAAAAAGGCGGCCTAAACTATGGATCAGGTGACAACTCTCTTGACACCCGCCG
>CAZBOB010000390.1:0-1701 GCA_964492995.1 uncultured Desulfobacteraceae bacterium
CACGGCCGGAGGCGACCGGATCCGGGTTGCCGTTCGGGCCTTCCGGGTTCACGTAGATCAGGCCCATCTGCACGGCGGCGAGCGGATTCTCGAGTTCTCGATCACCGGAGTAGCGCTTGTCGCCAAGCCACTCGCTCTCGGTTCCCCAGTAAATGTCCTCTTCCGGCTCCCAGACGTCCTCGCGCCCGCCGGCGAAGCCGAAGGTCTGTAACCCCATCGACTCGATGGCGCAGTTGCCGGCGAGGATCATGAGATCGGCCCAGGAGATCTTGTTGCCGTATTTCTGCTTGATCGGCCAGAGCAGACGGCGCGCCTTGTCAAGGTTCACGTTGTCGGGCCAGCTGTTGAGCGGCGCAAAGCGTTGGGTGCCGGACCCCCCGCCGCCGCGGCCGTCGCCGGTGCGGTATGTGCCTGCGCTGTGCCACGCCATCCGGATGAAGAGCGGCCCGTAGTGACCGTAATCGGCCGGCCACCAGTCCTGCGAGTCGGTCATCAGCGCATAGAGGTCCTTCTTCAGGGCCTCCAGGTCGAGTTTCTTGAATTCCTCAGCGTAGTTGAACGCCTCGCCCATCGGATTGCTCATGTGAGAGTTCTGATGAAGAATCTTGAGGTTCAACTGGTTCGGCCACCAGTCCCGGATCGACGTGCCACCGCCGGCAGTGGGATTTTTAGCTCTGCCCGTTACCGGGCACTTGCTATCTTCGTTCATAATGTTTCCCCCTTTCGTTCATTTGATTATAGAATCAGTAAAAACTATCACCATATGACTACGCAACTTACATGCCAACATGATGTTTCATTATAACCATCAGTAATTATTCGGAAAACATTATGAGATGAATCAAATTTGTGTGCCAGTTATGACTAATAAGTGATACAGTTTTGTCTCATGAAATATTCGGTCTATGTACTTAGATTATAAAACTTAATTTGATCTTTGCTTATGAAAAATGGTGGGAAAGATGAGGATTATCTTTTATGAGTCTTGAATGGCGAAGATCTTGTAAATCTTATAATCGACCTCAATAGTCCAAATCAACCAAATCAAATAGAAAACTCGGATTTGTCAAAATTGCTCGGTCCTTATAAATTGAGCGGGTGAATTATTTTTTGGTTCGCTTTGAAGTATTCAAACTTTTGATATTTAGGATTGTCTTATAAAAATGTAATACTTATCAATTGTGAAATCTTACCTTATGTTGTGAGTAGCCATAACCCATTGAATAAATGGCATTATCTGACTCAGCCTTTACAAGCAGGGATTATTATTAAAAACAATAAGTTATAAAAGATATTACAAATTGGTAATAAAACTGTCAACATAATAAATATTGTCTAAAGAGACCTTTAGATGTTCTTGAACCTGGCTGTATCCCAATTTAAAGCGTGTCCAGCCAAGCCAGTGTATCCTGCTTGTTTTCCCAATCGATTAAGTCTTCTATCTTTGGATCTTGTTTTATAATTTTAGCACTGTATTCGATGAATTTCTTCTGCACATCTCGTTTGTGTGTCAGGTCCATGTGTAAATACGTCATGGTGGATTGGATATTTTCATGGCCCAGGCGGTTTTTGATTTCACTGAGCGGTTTACCGGCCAGGAGCATACGAACCGCACAGGAGTGCCTGTTATGCCGAGCTCGGCATAACAGGCATAATGCCGAGTTCCGGATTATGCCGAGTGGCTTATAAACTATCAATTTA
>CAZBOB010000391.1:0-1700 GCA_964492995.1 uncultured Desulfobacteraceae bacterium
GCAAAACCTGTCAAAGATTAGATCAGTAATTGCCAAATTTTGTCAAAATACGATGTTATTTTGACGCGTCACGGGAATTTTTTTCTTTCTGCCCTTTCCTTTCCTTCCTGACTTTTCCTGTTAAAGGCTTAATAACCTCTTAAAATCAAATAATAATTCATATATTACACCCGAACCGCTCACCTGGCACATATATTGCTTAAAAAATATTTATTCCGGTTTGTATAGAGTTGTTTTTCCGAATTCCGTTGATAATATAGTACAGGTATTCTGATTTTGAGACCTTTGAAAGCTGAATACTTGACTGAAAATTAAGGAGTCACGCCATGGATCACAATCAAAATCCGATTCATACCAAAGGCGATAGAAATATCTTTTGCCCTTATTACAGGAATTGTCTGGATTATGCGGTCGAGCTTCGCTGGAAATATTGGGCCTGTTTGGATTGTCAGCATAAAAAAAAGGGGAAGTTTCTTACAGACGTCCTATTGTTGCCCACGGACACGGGTCCTTATTACTCGCTTCCACCGTCGGTGTATAAGAAAGTAACACATGATTTATTATAGCCAGCGGGTTATCCCCTGATGTGACAAACTGCAAGAGGATAAATCGGGTGCACTCCTTTTACAAAAATATTTAACCGATTTTATCACCCTTCATACGAATTTTTAACACACGAATATTTAATTTGAGTCATAAATATCCCAATGCGAAAAAAGGTGCACTTGAACTTTGGTTATCATTTTAACCCGAATATTTCATGAAATATCCGGGTTAGGTGAATAAATAAAAAATTTACGACTCTGGTTAAATGAATCCTCAAATTTTTGCGATTTACAAAAAAAACTTCCAATGATATGGAGTTAGAGCCTAACCGTGAAAAAAAACAGAGATCGTTGGCTCCGTAAGACAACGGGCGTCAAATCTTCACCATTCATATCTTTGGAGTATTACCATGACATATTTATCCAAAACATTGCAGGAGTTGTTTTCAAAACAAACAAAAAATGCTCCAACTTTAGAAGAATGTATGAAGTGTGAACCTTCAGGAGGTATATCGCATCATTGTTGCAGGACTCCCGGCTTTGCAATGCATGAAAACGTCCAGCTTATATATTCAGAATATGTAAACCATTTGTGGGAAGCGGTTCCGTATGGAAACAAGAACTTAAGTTTTGATCAGTTTATGCAGTTCTATTTCACACAAGTAATATTTACTTCTATTATTGGTGGAGACAAGTTTTTGCTTAAATTGTACTTTCCAAAAATTATCGATTACACAGTGATACCCAATGACACAACAGACAAGATGCACATTTTCGGGCCCAGAATAATGCCGGATGCCGATCTGGATCTTCTTGTGAGTTTTCCGGATGATTTTCATAACTTTTATACAAAGAGAAATTACGAAAGACCAACAAATCAAGGATGTGTGTTTTTACACAGGGGGAAAGATTTTCAAATAAAGCATAGCAAAGGGTGTTTGTTGCATGCAGAGGGCTCGACAGAGCGGATTACGACGAAACCCATTGATTGCGTTTCTTTCAATTGTAAGCTGAAAGACAGCGAAAAGGAAAAGGAACAAAAAAAAGCAATCTATTTTGGAGAATTACTTCTGCAATTCGGCACGTTTTTATAAAAGATTTTTTTTGCCGGAAAATAGTTTCTCCATAGCCTTGTCATGCTCAGGGGTATGATGA
>CAZBOB010000392.1:0-1695 GCA_964492995.1 uncultured Desulfobacteraceae bacterium
CCCACACCACCGGGCATACGGATCACGTACCAAGGCGGTTCGGTTGATTATTCCGGCTCGTGCAAGCCGGCCAGGTGTTCAGTGAGAGCGACTCAGGAGACCATTGCCTGACCATAAGGGCCAGGCCACCACGCTTCTCGAAGACCCGCCGTAGCATTTGCGACAGGTACGAGGACGCCCTCTTGAGCCGCCATAGCTTCATGCGACGGCGCTTGCCTTTTTATTAGCCTCTGGCGAACTCCTAACCTTAGGCTCCGTCCTTCGACTTCACTCAGGATAAACTCACCTGGTGTGAGGACTTCCCTGCCTCGCCGTAGCTTTAGCGTAGGCAGGTCACCCTGCTAGTCACGTGCCATGCCTGGCACACACGCTCCGCATAACCGGTTTGAAAAATCGTCAGGTTTTTCAAATCCGACTTCATTCTATTTTTATGTACCGCATTGATCAAAACCAAAAGCCGCCATTAAAATTCGATCAATTCGTTTTCAGCTTCGTCATATATTTCATCGATGCTTTTCTGAATGTTAATTGTATGCTCAATAGCTGTTGCCACCTTGCAGTAATGTTTAATATCATCCAAAGACAAAACCTTGCCTTTTCTGTCTTTCAGCCATTTATCGCAAACCTGATAACCGCCGATCCGGTATTGCCAGACATTTTCTTCCAATCCTTCAAAATACTGATCCTTATTGATGTAAACGCGTTTATCTTTTTTGTCATGTTTGATTTTATCAACCCGCTTGTCACCTGTTCCCTGAAATTTAACAAACAGGGAATCAAGCTCAGGTGATTGCATAAGATGCAGATCAGCAAGATGCCTGCCGTGTTCGGCTAATTTTTTAAAAAGGCGTTTATCTTTTGTAAAAGGGACTCTCGGAAAGTCCGTTTTAAGAAATTCAGCGTATTTTGTTCGGTAAGTATTAGAATAGAAAACAGCGTATATGTAATAGAAAATATCTTCAGGGGTCGGCTTTGTTTCGTAAGTCTTAGATAAAGCCGAAAATATTTTTTCGCTGATATTCGGTTTTCTTTTTTTTGACTCTTCCAGATGGCTGAAGAGGTCTTTTTGATCGGGATATAGGTAGAGAGGGAACAAACAAGATTGTGTTGTTGATTCGCCACATTTAGTTTCCATTAGTACGTTGGTGCAAAAAAAATGGTTCATATCACTTGACTTATTGCTTCTTGCCGATATCAGCCCTAAATTCTTCCGCATCATATGCCGCATGACGTTATGTCGTGGCATACAATGAAAGCCGCGGGATTTTCCGGTATAATAAGTATGCCGAATATCAAACGGCCTGTATAATATCGGCGTAATCTTAACCTTTTCCAAACCACTGTCTAGCAAATCCTTTTGGGCAAGCTTGACCTTCCAATCTCTGACATCCTTTCCTAGGCTGTATGCCAAGCGTGATAGTTCTTCATCCATTTTTGAAAAATTTGATATGGTTATCCAAACCTCTTCTGGAGTAAACTGTATTGTCAACTTATCCCTTGCCGTAACGATTCCCACGCTGTTTGTCGGAAAAATTTCTGTTATCTTCGGCGATTTCTCATACCGTTCGAGCAGCCTTTCATCTCTGGGGATAAAAAAATAGAATTCCGCTTTTGGTGCTATTTTCTGCCATTTGGTTGTTGCCATATCATTATTTGAAAGCCAGTCGTATTTTTCCTTTCTCAGGCCCCATCTTT
>CAZBOB010000393.1:0-1685 GCA_964492995.1 uncultured Desulfobacteraceae bacterium
TACTGCGAGCCCTTGATAACGAAGAAGATGGGGTGTCATCGGCTTTCCCAACGGGCAAACAAAATGGGATTTTTTAATTAATTTATATCTCATTTATAAAAGAGTTATGAAAATGCATCCGAATCTACTAAACTGCATAATAAATCAAACACATAAAATATTTTTCCCGTTTTGTTTACGCTCAATTAGGGTTCTATAACTGATTGGACTTTTTGTGACTTGTCCCTTAATCTCAAACAAGGAGGGGAAACATGGTAAAGAAAATTTTGTTACGCCTCGGCCTGGTTGTGGTGGTTCTTTTTTTAACTGTACCAGTTCTTTCAGTGTCAAGTAATGCTGCGGATTTTTCTGCCGATATGATTAATAAATCGCCCATGGGAAACATCAAGGGAAAAATGTTTTTTAAAGGGGGCAATTTCAGACAGGAAATGATGATGGGAGGGCGTAAACAGATAACAATTTTTCGAAAAGACAAAGGGGTCGTCTGGGTTTTGATGCCGTCACAAATGATGTATATGGAAATGCAAGCAGGCAGCCGGGTAAATATGGCTCCGGTAGATCCGGATGAAATAGATAAGATCGGGGAAAAGAAATATCTGGGTAAAGAGAAGCTCAACGGGTATATGTGCTCAAAATATCGTTACACTTTACATGACAAATCTTCAGGCACTGTAATATATTGGATTTCCGACAAGCTCAATTTTCCTATCAAAATGAAAGCGGACGGAACGTCAGGGGGTATGACTATGGAATACCGGAACATCCAGGAAAAAACGGTCCCCGCCTCCCTTTTTAAAATCCCTGACGGATACCAAAAGATATCTATGCCGATGATGCCCGGCATGCAAGAATGAACATTTTTCAAAGGTCTCCCGGCCGGTCTACATCATTGCGATATTCCCTCAACCGACGATGTCCAGGATAGACTTTAGCATTTCGTCATGGGTCCTGATTGTTGTCAGATTCGCCTCATACCCCCTTTGTGCGACTATAGATTGCGGAATTTCTTCTGTCAGATCCACATTAGACATCTCTTTTTCCTCAATTTGACCATCCTTTACTTCAACAACAGTGGGGCCGGGATCTTCTGGCTGAGTGACCTCTACTTTGACACTATTTTCAGGGCCTTCAACTAATGTTGCTCTGCTTTTTTTGAACTCCTCTGTTTCCACATTTGCCACGTTATTTGCGATTACATTCATTTTTTTATCAAAAGCTTTTAATGCTGATAACGTGCTTTTTGCTGAAGAAATCATGATTTTTACCTCCGTTTTAAACCGGAAAAGCCAGCTTTTTGCTTATAGAGCCTTCGGCTCGAAGAAAATGAAAAAAGATTTAAAAAATGCCAAAGATATACAGCAATAAAAAGGCTAAAAGAAGGTTGCTTTAATGCAGAGTTGTTTTTGATATACAAAGGAAATGGTATAAATCAGTCAGGCAACCCTGCAGCCGTATCCTCTGAATCTTGGGATTTAGGCCAGTGGCTTTGCGTCCCACTCTTTCGAGTAGTTTGCCTTTATCTAACCTTTCAAATATCTATCGGTCATTTGTAGTGAAAACTTGAATAAAAAATAACATACCTGGCAGAGGTTTAAGTAACTTCTCAATAAGTTCTGGTGTATGAAATAATCATATTGACCGCACGCCATAATTTATTGAGATGTTTAAGGTTTAATTTTTAACTA
>CAZBOB010000394.1:0-1684 GCA_964492995.1 uncultured Desulfobacteraceae bacterium
GGGATGACCACCTGTCCTTTTGATGTGACCTTGGATGATATGGTTTCCATTTTTTTACCCTCAATAATCAGAATTGATCGTGGCTTTCAGATTATATCATATGTAAGATTTTGTCAACCATGTTTTCTTACATCGATAAAATGGGGATGTCTATGAAAAGGGTACGGGGTTGAAATTGCGCGTTTCGTTTTTGATTTTTGAACCGCCCCAGTGAAATACGCTGCACGGAGCATGCCAATGAAATACGCGGTGCCCGAGGATCAATGATTGTCGATTGATGATGGATAATTGGACGAATTGTTGATTGGGCTTTATTGGTCAAGTCGTTGAGTGGTCGATTCATTGATATGTTTAAGAGGAATTATAATCTATAAGAGGGTAATTTCTATTTTAGCTGATACTTTTTCAAAATCTTTATCTTGTGTTACTATAGATAACCCATATTCCTCTGCCGTTTTAAATTGATATGCGTCATCGAAATCCAAACCGTATTCTTCTTTGACATCACTCAAATCCGAATATAATTCTTCTGATAGCGTTAATATCTTTATTTTCCGGATAATATCTTTGACAAACTTATTGAAAATTGACTCCTTGTTATTTCTAAACAATATTACGCCAATTGAATGCAATGAAAAATCGGAAATATAAATTTGTTCAATATTCGACACTAAAAATTCTTTGCAAATGTCTTTTTGCTCCTGTGCCAACAGTATTTATAACAAGACATTCGTACCTAAACTGAACGTTTCAAATTTTAAAAGGGGATCAAATTTCTTTTATCTTAAATGAACTATATAGATTTATATTTTTAAAATTTAAAACCCTTCGGGATTGCCGATCTTACCGCATCTACTGCGTCAGATGCCGTACCGAATAGTTGACTATAGCGAAACGACATCTTCCTTATACCTGCGGCAACCTCGACAATCGCTAAACTTAGGTCGTATCGATAAGATACATTATCTCCACTCCGAAGCTTTATGTTGTAAATCTACTGAAGTGAATTTTTTACCTAAATCAGAAAGACCGCCTTCCCAATCGAAATTGAATTTGTAATCCTTAATCTTTGCACCGTATCTTCTTGATAAAAAATCAATATAATCATTAACTTGTTTTTGCAAGTGAGGTGGAAGATATTTTATTTTATTTTCGACCTTCTCTTTATCCATTTTTTATATTCCTTTTTTAAAATATGGGCGGTTCGGCTAAATTGGTTTAAATTTGAAATTATCTTTCCATATTTCCGGGAATACGTCAAATCATTTTGTTCGCAATGATCGTCTCGATGAAAGACGGAAAAGGTTCAAGGGTTCCCCGGTTAAATTCGCTGTGCCTTTGTTAAATACGCCTTGCTGTGATTAGCATCAATTTAACCTGGCAGGCTCCTTTTCTGCGAAGAATTTAACGGGGTAAACAGGGTTCTGGGTTCCCCGGTGAAATTCGCATCGAAATATCTGCTTGACAATCCAGCGCCTCTGGTGTACGATTTGTTTAAAACGTGTACAACATGACATCTGCATGTGCAAAGGATTTAATAATCAATGGCTCGGATAGTAGCTGATAGCAGCGCACTCATTTTATTGGCCAAGTGTAGTTTGCTAGAGATTGTCTGCGATTTGTTTGACGTCATTGTGCCAAAAGCCGTAAGCATCGAGGTGGCCTCAGAAGATTTGGTCAAAAA
>CAZBOB010000395.1:0-1670 GCA_964492995.1 uncultured Desulfobacteraceae bacterium
AGTTTGCCTTTTACCTAAAATCTGCAATTGCCGATTTCGCCGCAGTTGCAAGGCGCAGGGCGTGAAGCTGTAATAAGCTACCGCGAATGCCCTGTAACACAGCAAATGCGCTGAAAGCGGTGATCCCGAAGGGTGAAAAATATTGAAAAATACGTAAAAGTCGATACACAGCAATAAAGTGTGTTCGGATCTACCTCGAAATCGGATCTATCTCTTTATAAATATTTTTTATATTATCCTTTTCAATAATTTTCATGCAGTTTTTAGGTTTTATTAATAGGCGGTTAATGATAAAACATGATCCCATGAAAACGGGGATTTGCCATAGCACACACCAAAAAGTATTGCCCTCAAGATACCCTATCCACAAACCAAAGTTTTGATGAAACAATAACTTACTGATATTATAATAAATTAAGTTTTAGTCCACTATTCAAGATTTGACACCACTCCCTAGTGTGAAATATAATGGAAGAAAAACTATTGTCCGTAAAGGATGTATGTGATTATCTTGGCATTGGTCGAGATACGATTTATAAGTGGATCGCGGCTAAAAGTTTGCCTGCATACCGTCTCGGTCGGCTCTGGATCAGCAAAAATTTTTTAATATCGGCAAACGGAATGACATGGCGGTCAGAAAGATGTTCCATAGAAACAACGTGTTTATCGATTATAGAGATGTGGGTGGAAATGTCAATCGAACCGTCAAGCTGGCGGTTAAATTCGGAGAAGTGCCTATGAAAGTTTTGGGACGGGAAGAGAAAAAAATATGCATGATATAACATCCATCATAAAGAAGATAGACAGCTTAAAACCCATTCCCCAGGTGGCGAACAAGATCATTTCAATTGCTGAAGATCCTGAAAGCTCCCTTCATGAGCTGACTAAAATTATTACGTATGATTCAGCGGTTACCGCAAATTTGTTGAAAGTCGCCAATTCGGCTTACTTTGGCCGGTCGGCAAAGTTTGATTCCATCCATCAGGCCATTGTCTATTTAGGGATGGATCTTGTGGTCGATCTTGTTTTACTGGCAAGCATCGCTGAAAATTTAAAGCCCGAACAAAAAGGTTACGGTCTTGGGAAAGGAGATCTTTGGAAATATTCTGTGTTATCAGCGCTCATTGCTCGAGAGTTAGCGGAGAACAAGTGCATCGGTAAAACGCATCTGATATTTACGGCGGCACTGCTCAAAGATATCGGAAAGGTAATTTTGAATCAATATGTTGCGGATGCTTTTCAAGAAATCAATGCCATGGTCGTAAAAAAATATATTACTTTTAGGGAGGCGGAAAAACAGGTTATCGGCATTGATCATGCTGAACTGGGCGGGATGGTGGCTGAATCATGGAACTTCAGTCCCAAAATGGTGGAAATTATTCAGAACCATCACCAGCCTCAAAAATCATCAATATCTGAAGTTGAAACTTCTATTGTTTACCTGGCGGATACGATATGCATGATGATGGGGGTCGGGGGAGGCCTGGATGGTTTGGCATATCGATTTCATAAAGAGGTTATTGATATATTGGAATTTACGGACAGGGATCTTCAGGAAATCATGGCCACGTTCGGAGAAAAACTTCAACATGTTGAATCTTTGGTGAGCATGTCTTGATTTAAGATGGAGTATTCAGAACTTAGGGGCTTAAAAGCTCTAAAAAAAAATA
>CAZBOB010000396.1:0-1667 GCA_964492995.1 uncultured Desulfobacteraceae bacterium
TGTTCACCCCGGGAGATCTGTCATGCTGCCTCGTGCTGAGGGATCGAGAAATCGAACCCTGATCGCATGACAGAAGTCAGCAGAGGGCATAGTAGCCGCAGGACGTCACATCCCTTGGTGTGACTGGAAACGAGCCCTGACAGCAGCAGGGATGGACTCACCCCGGCAAAGGCCCAAATGGTACTACAGGTGAATACCTGGGTAAATGGCAGTGGCCGGCAGGCCGCGTGTACTTATGATCATCAAGCAACAGGAGTTGAAATGACCATAGCGTTACGTAAGACCCAAAGCCCGGCAGAGAGTGTCCATTTGATGGAGATCATTGTTACCCGCCAAAACATGTGGCGAGCTTACCGCCGCGTTCTGGCCAACAAGGGTGCTCCAGGCGTGGACGGCATGACGGTGGGACAGCTTAAAGCGTTTCTCAAACGATGTTGGCCTAAGATCAAACAGGCCCTCCTGGACGGAACCTATGAACCTTTACCGGTTCGGAGAAAGGAAATTCCCAAACCGAATGGCGGTGTAAGGCTTTTAGGAATACCAACCGTTGTGGACCGCTTGATTCAACAGGCCATTACACAGGTGCTGCAGGGCATCTGGGACCCGACGTTCTCGGACAAAAGCTTCGGCTTCCGTCCGGGACGCAGTGCCCATGACGCCTTGAGATGCGCCAAAATCTATGTGCAGGACGGTTATCCGTATATCGTAGATATCGACTTGGAGAAATTTTTCGACCAGGTCAACCACGATAAACTGATGAGCCGCTTGGCCACAAAGGTACACGATAAGCGTGTTTTGAGACTGATACGCCGATATCTCACCGTTGGTGTGATGATCGGCGGCCTGGTCTCACCCACCGACAGGGGGACCCCCCAAGGCGGACCACTTTCGCCTTTGCTTTCCAACGTTGTGCTGGATCAACTTGACAAAGAGCTGGAACGGCGCAACTTGCGCTTCGTCCGTTATGCGGACGATTGTGTGATTTATGTTCGCAGCAAACGGGCTGCCGAGCGGGTGATGGAAAGCGTGTCTCGTTACATTGCCCGCAAGCTGCGGTTGAAAGTCAACCTGGATAAAAGCGCTGTCAGCCACCCCTGGTGGCGCCCATATCTGGGCTTTAGCTTTACCAGTCGCAGGGATAATCCCCGGATTCGCATTCATTCCATCTCGATTAAACGAATGAAACAGCGTGTACGGCAGTTGACTTCAAGAAGCGGTGGCAGAAGCCTTCAACAGGTAATTGACCAGCTGAATCAGTATCTGAAAGGCTGGTGGAATTACTTCGGTAAGGCCGAAATCGCCGCAGGCTTCAAATCAATCAACTATTGGATCATCTGCCGTATAAGAGCAATCGTTTGGAAACATTGGAAGAATTATCGAACCCGCATTCGCGAATTAAAGAAACGCGGAATTCCCCATTCCAAAGCCATTCGTGTTGGTTGCTCTCGAAAAGGCCCTTGGCGTATGAGTAAGGTTAAATGGGTAGCATTCGCTTTACCAAGGGCTCATTTTATCTCACTTGGTTTGTTTCTCCCAGGACCTCCTTCTGCCTGATCAGCCGACCTGTCCCGTAGTAGCTTCAGCGAAGCGGGGACCGCCACGTACGTGACCCGTATGCGTGGTTGTGTGGGAGGAGCGCTCAGCGATGGGCGTCCCTATCCCGATAG
>CAZBOB010000397.1:0-1665 GCA_964492995.1 uncultured Desulfobacteraceae bacterium
CCTGTTCAATTTATTTAAAAAATATGTCCGGGCAACCCCGGATAGCCTTGTGGATCATGCGGAAAGCTTATGCATATTAACAGCTAATATCGTATGCAACAACAAGCCACTGTACAAAGTTCAAGAATGGCTGTCCAAATATTCCGATGGCTTGGTTGATGAGCCCATAGAGGCGAACCTTTTCAATGATGATCGCCTGGGCAGAGCCCTTTGTGCTCTTTTTGACTCAGACCGGCACTCTTTAATGACAGAGGTATCGTGTAATGCAATAAGAGTGCACAAACTGCTGACAGATGAAATTCACAACGATAGCACTACGATTACCTTTATTGGCAATTACAAAAATCCGGACCCCGATGCCGTTAAGCTTAAGCATGGTCACAACAAGGATTTTCGGCCTGACTGTAAACAGCTTGTCTTTGGTTTAAACATCACTTCTGACGGCCATGTCCCGCTGAGCTATAAGCTTTTTGACGGCAATACAAATGATGATGTCACCCATATACCCAACTGGAACGGGCTGCGCACTCTATTAGAAAAAGAGGATTTTATTTATGTAGCTGATTGCAAACTGTGCAGCCAAAAAAATCTAAGCCATATTTCACAAAACGGTGGCCTTTTTATTACCATCGTCCCGAAAGATCGAAAGGAAGTAAAACAGTTTCTAAAGCGGTTAAAAAGCGACGATATCCAATTCAAATATGCTTATCAAGTTGAGAGCTCGCGTAAAAAAGGCAAAGTCAATATATTTCAAACATATGAAGCCGATCCGACTAAAAACGGGTTCCGTATCATATGGGTTCACAGCAGTTCAAAACAAGAAGACGATCAAGCCAGAAGACAGAAAAAAATAGATAAAGCCATGGTGGCATTAGAAGAATTATCTCCGAAATTAAACGCATATCATTTAAAGACCAAAAAAGAGATCAGGGCAACCGTGGATAGTATTCTTAAAGGAATTAAAGAATTCCTTGACGTTAAGATATTAACCGAACGCAAACAAATAAAAGTGAAAATTTCACCCGGCAGGCCCTCTTTAAAAAGTGTTTATAATAACAAATGGGAATTTACACACAGCATCCAATGGGAGTTAAACAAACACGCTCTTTTGGAAGCGTCAAAAACAGATGGAATTTTCCCGTTGATTACCAATACTGCCTTAACGGCTTGTGACGTATTAAAAAAATATAAAAGCCAGCCATTCCTTGAAAAACGGTTGTATACCAAAAAGACTGTTTTGGAAGTAGCACCGGTTTTCCTGAAAAAAGAAAAGCGAATTGAAGCCATATTGTTTCTGTATTTTACGGCATTAATGATTGTATCCCTTATGGAACGAAAGGTTCGTATGAATATGGCAAAAGAAAACATAGAAAAACTGCCCATTCTGCCCCAAGGAATGAATTCGAAGAAGCCGACATGGAACAATATCAGATACTTTTTTCGAAATGTCCACTACTCGGAAATAATACGTGATGGGGTATGCATACAATCAATGGTGAAAGGACTCAGTGATCTGCATAAACAGATCAATCGGCTTTTAGATGTCCCCAGCTCGGTGTACAAGAATCTTCAACCCCGTTGGTGGCAATTCAAATATACGTGATTGATTTGTCAAAATAATTTACATTAATTCTAAAAATATTTTTTCAAAGAGCGAAATGTAAG
>CAZBOB010000398.1:0-1658 GCA_964492995.1 uncultured Desulfobacteraceae bacterium
GGGGGGGGTGAAGCCGATCCTTTGAATGGTCCGGGACTGGGTATAGAAATGAGCGGTAAAAATCATAACCTTCTTTTTTTTCTTTCTGTATATTGAGTAAGAACATGTGTGAAAAGCCGGGTTCCTACTTCCAGAGCCCTTTCGTCAATGTTGAAATATGGAGAATGGAGACCGTGTTGAAAGCCTTTGCGGGGATCGTGGCATCCCAATCCTACCATTACCCCGCCCCACTTTTGGCAAAAGTAAGCAAAATCCTCGGCCCCCATTCTGGGAACTCCGCTGTGGACTTTGTCAGCCCCCAGAACTTCTCCGGCGCAGGCTACGGTGTGCTTGACCAGTTCAGAATCATTGATCAGAACCGGATATCCCCTTTTAACTTCAAGCGTTGCCCGGATGCCGCAAGACCGGGCCACCCCTTTGACCAGTTCTTCAAGGCGTCTTATGATCTGTTTGCGAATGTCCGGCTGCAGGGTTCTGAGGGTTCCCTCAAGTACGGCTTCTTCCGGTATGATATTTGAAGCCGTTCCGGCATGAAAACGGCCGATGGTCAGCACTGCGCTTTCAAGGGGCGGAACCTCCCGGCTGATAAGAAACTGTAGTTGTGTAACAAGATGGGCTCCTGCAACAATGGGGTCTTTGCAATGATGAGGATGAGCACCGTGGCCGCCTTTGCCTCTTAATCGAATAAAAAGTGCATCCGCAGCTGCATTACTGATTTCAGGAGCTATTCCGATATGTCCCACAGCAAATTCGGGATACATATGCCCGGCAAAAGCTGCCTCCACCGGTTCCGAGTCGAAAACGCCGGTGGCCAGCATGGTCCTGGCGCCGGCTCCTCCTTCTTCAGCTGGTTGGAAAATAAAGAGAATTTCACCGGAACCGTTCTGACGCCATCGGTTTTCCATGAGCCATCGTATTACACCGAGGGCAATGGTCGTATGCCCGTCATGACCGCAGGCATGCATGAATCCCTTATTTTGCGATTTGTAAGGGATATCATTTTTTTCCTCCAGAGGAAGGGCATCCATATCCGCTCGAAAGGCCACCATCGGTCCGGGTTGACTTGCGCTGACCTTTGCTACAACACCGGTCCCCCCCACACCTGCTTGGAAAGGAACGTTGAACCCTTCGAGCACTTCGCAAATTTTGGCGGAGGTTTTCTTTTCCTTGTAAGCCGGTTCCGGGAACCGGTGAAACCAGCGACGCAACTCCACAAGCCAATTGTAAAACTCATCGGACAGTTTTCCATGCATCTCATACCTCCTAACCTGAACAAGCCGGCTTTTTCTTATTTTTTCGAAAACCCTTAACGCAAACTTGCAAAAAGTTCAACGATGAATTAGACAAACGGATAATGATACCCTAAATGATCGAAAGTCGAGGATACCCCAGGTCCAAGGCATTAAGGCCGCAGCTGTAGTCGTCTACCGCAAGGCGTTGATAACGCAGGAGATGGGGTGTCATCGGCTTTCCTGAAAGGTAAATAAAATGGTATTTTTTTAAAATTATATATCTCATTTATAGAAGAGTTATAAAAATACAGTTGAATTTACAAAATAGTTGATAAATTAATCACATATAATGTTTTGCCATTTTATTTACGATCTCAACAGTCCAAAGTTTTGTGCCGTCATGCGGCTAAGAGCATTGCATCAACC
>CAZBOB010000399.1:0-1610 GCA_964492995.1 uncultured Desulfobacteraceae bacterium
ACCTAAAACCTGCAATTAAGCTTATATAATATATTTACAATTAATTGTAACCATAGTAGATAGCCTCTAAAACACAATATTTAAGGAGGCCTCGATATGATGCGTAGATTTCATGTTAAGTTCGACGAGAAAAAACTTACCGCCAACGCTGGATTAACCCACCTTGGCCGCTTTGCTGATAAGCTCAAACTACCCAAAATGCTTAGCCAACACATTAGTATCGAACGTGGTGCCACTGCCGGCTATCAAGTTGCTGATGTTGTTATGATGCTGGCTATGGCAGTTCTTACCGGAGCCAAGCATATAAGCCATATGTTTATCATCCGCACTGATTCTGCTCTCCGATCTTTATTCAAATGGGAGAAATTTCCTGACGATACAACTATTGGACGCATTTTCAAACTCTTCACACCTAAGAATTGTAAAGAACTCTCTGAAGTCGAGTCCGCAGCCCGGAAGAAAGTATGGTCCAAAAAATGGTTCGGACGTATCACTCTCGATATGGACTCCACCGTCAGAGGCGTATACGGTTCTCAAGAAGGTGCCGAAAAGGGATACAATCCCGGCAAAAAGGGCCAAAAGAGCTATAATCCTCTTCTTTGCTTTATCGCTGAAAACCGCGAGTGCCTTCATAATTGGTTCCGTTCTGGCAATGCTTATTCTGCTAATGGCTGTGTGGAGTTCATGAAAGAATGCTTTGCCAAACTGCCCAAACGGATATGGAAAATCGCAGTGCGGGCCGATAGTGCTTTCTTCAACGGCGCCCTTTTTGATTTTCTTGAAGAAAATGGCACTCTGTATTTGGTCAAAGTCAAAATGAAAGGGTTAGTCGCCCTCTTAGAAACCCAGTCATGGCAAAAGGTCAAGAATAAGCCAGGGGTAGAGAAAACTGAATTCACCTATAAATGTTCCGGATGGAAAAGAGCGCGACGGTTTGTAGCAATACGCCAAGTGAAAGAGTATGAGTCTGATGACGTGCTTTTTAACACCCCGAAAATAGAATATCAATACTTCTGTTATATTACCAATATGTCCCTGACGCCTTGGTCTGCGCATAAATACTATGGTAAACGCGCCACCAGCGAGAACTGGATTGAATGGTGCAAGAACCAAATGGCTTCGGGTAGTATTCTGACCCAGAAATTCTGGGCCAACTCAGCCATTTTCCAAACCTGCATTCTTGCTTACAACCTGATGGTTTGGATGATGTGGATCAACGATGAAAAAGGTTTCAAAGAAGAACCCGCTACCATTCGTATGATACTGATTCATGTGGCGGGGCGGCTACAGTATCGCGGACGACAATGGTTTCTTAGGTTGTCACAGGACTATGTTTTCAAAGAGCGATGGCAGATGATAGAAAATTCTATCCAAGCATTAAGCTTCGCTTGACCAAGAAAAAAAGCGAGACAAATAAAATTAACTAAACCATAGAGAAAGTGCGCCTAAAATTCTTTGGTTGACCCAAATTTGGTCCATTTTTAGGTCGGCTTGTTCGATTTTAGTCCCAATTGAACAGACAAGCCAAGTTCTTTAGTTGCCGCGGTAACTATTTGGGGCGCTCGTGCACCAAATTTTGCTCCCAAAATTATCAATTGCAGATTTTAGGT
>CAZBOB010000400.1:0-1572 GCA_964492995.1 uncultured Desulfobacteraceae bacterium
CGTTGTGCCGCAAAGAAAACAGGATAAATGATCTTACTGCAATAAAATAATCATGAATTACCAGCTTCCCCCAAAAACCGTTTATCGCAGGTTGCCGATAGGTATCTGGGGACTTGGATTTGTCTCCATGTTCATGGACATCTCATCCGAGCTCGTTCACAGCCTTTTACCAATATTTATGGCTACGGTACTTGGTACATCCATGGTTACCATTGGCATCATAGAAGGCTTTGCCGAGGGAGCCGCTGCGATCACGAAGGTATTTTCGGGAGCGATCAGCGATTACTGCGGGAAGCGCAAATTTCTTGCTGTGGCCGGATACGCACTGAGTGCCGTCACCAAACCGATATTTCCGCTAGCAACAACAATTGGGTGGGTTTTCGGAGCACGATTTGTCGATCGCATCGGGAAAGGCATTCGTGATGCACCTCGTGACGCGCTGGTTGCTGATATCGCACCATTACAGCTTCGGGGCGCAGCCTACGGTTTACGTCAATCACTCGATTCAGTCGGGGCCTTTATCGGACCACTCATGGCTGTCATATTTATGATTTGGTTTACAAATGACATCAGAGTCGTTTTATGGCTGGCGGTCCTGCCGGCGTTCATTGCGGTATTTCTTCTGATCATCGCGGTACGCGAACCCGAGTCCCCGGACCGTGCTGCTGATTCCCGAAATCGTCTGACGTTGACTGATACCAAGCGCCTGCCTATGCGGTATTGGCTTATCGTTGTACTTGGTGCTGTCTTTACCCTTGCTCGATTTAGTGAGGCGTTTCTGATTCTGCGTGCCCAAGACGTCGGGCTTGCTATTGCCTACGTACCTATGATCATGATTGTGATGAATATCTTTTATTCCATATTTTCGTATCCAGCGGGTGCGGCAGCGGACCGACTTTCAGCCCGAATCCTTCTGGTGTTCGGACTTGCGATACTCGTCGTCGCTGACGTCGTATTGGCGATGGCTGTATCGCCGTGGATCACATTCGCCGGGGCAGCTTTCTGGGGTCTACACATGGCGTTTACTCAAGGATTGTTATCAAAACTTGTTGCCGATAACGCGCCCGCAGATCTTCGCGGTACAGCATTCGGGATGTTTAATCTTGTAAGTGGGGTAGCGCTCTTTCTGGCAAGCTTTATTGCAGGATCATTATGGACCGCATTCGGTGCCTCGGCCACATTTATTGCTGGAGCATCGTTCGCAATTCTTGCGGCAATGGGGTTGCTTCTTTGCCGTCCTAAAACGCGATCTTACAAGGCTGGTATGTGACGGCCCAACATTGCGCTCCAGCCGACGAAAAAAACAGCGCGGCTGAGCTCGACCGATAAGCGGCGCTTCGCGCCGCTTATCGGGCCGCGAGATGCTACGCCATTGAGTTGCTACGCGGCGCCAAGCGCCGCCTATCAACTCAATGGAGCGGAAAGAACCTCCGCATAATCACACCGCTATCGCGGCGTATTATGCGGAGAACCTTCCGCTCATCTCGCGGCCCGTTATGGTGTTTAAAATGCAAAAATCAATTTATCCGTTATGGAATGAGAATGGGGGTCGGGCCACAGCAACATATTGAA
>CAZBOB010000401.1:0-1572 GCA_964492995.1 uncultured Desulfobacteraceae bacterium
CCGATTCTCTGTTAAGGATGTATTTAAAAATATTACTTGATTATGGCCATAAAAATAGCTATATTTATCAAGGCAAACATGACTTCCTTTATAAAGGAGAGAGATATTGGAAAATCATTATTCTATAGCTGATGCAAAAAATAAACTGCCGTCCATTATTCACTCGGTTGAGAAGGGGCCTTCTGTTAAGCTCACAAGGCGCGGAAAGCCAGTTGCGGTTTTATTGTCAATTCAAGAATATGAGCGCTTAATTCAAAAAAAAGAAGGATTTTGGCGCTCTTTGAAAATGTTTCGCAAGCTCGCTGAAAATGAAGGCATTGAAATTACCAATGCAGATTTTGAGGGGCTTCGGGATTATTCCCAAGGCCGAGAAGTTAGTTGGTCTTAATGAAATACCTCCTGGACACGAATATTTTATCAGAAGCTGTTAAAACTGAGCCTGACAAGTATGTGATGATTATGCTTGAAAGACATCAAGCGGAGATTGTGACGGCTTCACCTGTTTGGCATGAACTTCAGTACGGTTGTTACCGTCTTCCAATTTCACGAAAGCGTGAAGTTATTGAGTCTTATTTAGAAGATATTATACGACAAAACATGATTATTCTACCATATGATGAACGTGCAGCTAAATGGCATGCTGAAGAACGGGCAAGGCTGACCGGTCTCGGAAAAACGCCGTCTTATGTAGACGGCCAAATTGCAGCCATAGCAAAGGTAAACGGCTTGGTTTTAGTTACAAGAAATATTGCCGATTTCGATATGTTTTCAGATTTGAAAGTTAAAAATTGGCATAGGGATGTCTAAAACTGTACATCTTCAAAATTTATATGATCAATAAACCATCAAACGGCGCTACACTCCATACTCTCTGCGCTATGCTCAATAACCAATAACCAATAACCAATAACCAATCACCTATAACCCAATATCCATGAGAATAGAACCATCAGCTATGAGCTGGACCGAAGTGCCTTAGCCACCACGCAGTGCTTTTGTTAATATTTCACCATCGTTATTCCTTTAAACAAGAGAGAAACTTATAAATAGGATGTCCCGTCCCCAAAATCACTATTCACCATTCAAGATTTGATATTCAATTATTTTACTGTATTCGCCTAAAAAACTGAGCTGCATATTTTAGGACGATTAATGAGTTAATGATTGGCTTATATTTATCTGGGGAGTCGACATTACGGTGATAAAAGAAAAGCAGAAAGCGAACGGCAAGAGGGCGAAAAAGAAGAGGAAATTAATAGATTCAGCAAGAAAGAGTCAAGAGCAGACTTGTTCCCTTTCTATAATCTCTTGAATTTAAATCGGTTTCTTGTTGTTTTCACAACCAAAATAAATTCTTCATGAGAAATGCGGGTTAGTGCTAATACAGACTAGCTCTGGCGTCAAAGCAGATTGCCCTTCATTACTTTAATATAAAAACTCCTTTGCTCTCTGCTCTTGGCCTTTCAGCTTTAAACACTATTCACTATTCAAGCTTTGACACCGATTCACTACCGCGACCAAAGACTTTTATTTAACGTTGTTTTTTGTTGACATTCCAGCTCCGAAATTTTA
>CAZBOB010000402.1:0-1570 GCA_964492995.1 uncultured Desulfobacteraceae bacterium
AATTACGACCGAGCTTTCATAACACCTCGAAAATACATACATAGGTCAGGAGTTCTGAAATTATGGATTCGGGTCAATATGATTATCTCATACACCAGAACTTATTGAGAAGTTACGTTCCATTGAATTAACGCCTTGATTATCGGTTAAGATTCAAAATGACAGCCACGACCTCACACGAATCGACATTTCTCTGGCCCGCGCGATTATTTCAGCAAGGTCCAGTGTCAGTAATTTACGATCTTCCATAACCGGTTGACCGTTGATAATGGAATGTCTGACATCGTTTCCCCTGGCAGCATAGACCAGGTGAGATGTTGGGTTATACATGGGAGTAAGATGAGGTTTATGAGTGTCTATCACAATGACATCCGCCTTTTTCCCCACTTCTAATGAGCCGGTGATATCCTGGAGTCCCAACGCCCGTGCCCCTTGGATCGTTGCCATTTTCAACACAGAAAGAGCATCCATGACGGTAGGATTAAGGGTGTTCACCTTGTGAAGTTTGGCAGCCGTATCCATCTCTGAAAAAAGGTCCAGGTTGTTATTGGACGCACAACCATCCGTCCCTAATCCTACGGTCAAGCCCTGTGAAAGCATTTGGGGAACCGGGGCAATACCGGATGCCAGCTTCATATTGCTTTCCGGATTATGAACCACGTTTACTCCGTGTACTGCCATTGTTTTTATATCCGCGTCCTCCACATGAACACAATGATCTGCAATCAGGTGAGGTCCTAAAAGCCCCAATGAATCAAGATACATCACCGGTGTTTTCCCGTATTTTTCTTTTATTTCAGCAACTTCAGTTAATGTCTCAGCCACATGGATAATCAGCGGCACATTATATTTTAAAGCCAGTTCATTAGACGCGGTAAGGAGCTCAGGGCTGCAGGTAAAAAGGGAATGAGGCTCTACAGCTATTGATACGATGGGATCATTGGTCCATTTTTGAATCAATGATTCGGTATACTCAAGACCTTTTTCCACGGGCCCGTAGTTTGGCGATGGAAAATCGTACAGGACTTCTCCCACCAGACACCTTACCCCCGCTTTTCGAGCCGCCTTTGCCACTTCTTCTTCAAACAGATACATGTCACAGAATGTGGTTGTGCCGGACATAATCATTTCTGCGAGGGCAAGCAGGGTTCCGGTGTAAACGAACTCTGCATCCATCTTGCTTTCTGCCGGAAAGATATAGTTGTTTAACCATTCCATGAGAGGGAGGTCATCGGCAAGCCCCCGGAAAAGGCTCATGGCAGCATGCGTATGACAGTTCACCAGGCCGGGAAGAATCAGGCCGCCCTCGGCATCTATAATCTTTTCGGCTTTAAATGATGTGGGGTTGCCGGTCCCGATTTTAAAAATACTGTCGCCACGAATACATAAAAAGCCGTTTTCAAGAATAGAATTTTTTGAATCCAATGTCAAAATAGTGCCATTTTTTATGATAATATCTAACTGCTGCATGATTTATCCTCCCGGCAATATTTGTTTTGTCTCAATCCGCTCGGCATCAGTACTGTTTTTTACCTGGAGTGTTCTTATTCGTCAACCTATCTTGACAATA
>CAZBOB010000403.1:0-1547 GCA_964492995.1 uncultured Desulfobacteraceae bacterium
GGAGATGCGGTGTCATCGGCTTTCCTGACCGGAATTACAATATGGAGGTTCGCATTGCGAGGTAACATAACATCTTTGGTCCTGAAGGGAGCTGGAACGATGGGCGAGAAAAAACACCTGCTGCAATCTGCCGTAAAGTAGCGATGGCAGAGGATGGAGGTGAGATTGAGATTTGGGGCGACGGGAAGCAAACGAGATCTTTTTTATATATTGACGAGTGCCTTGAAGGGACTATCCTCTTAATGAGATCTAATTGGACCGGGCCGGTGAATATCGGTTCTGATGAAATGGTCAACATCGATCAATTGTCGGACATGGTCATGGAGATTGCCGGAAAGCAGTTGACGAAAAAGCATATTAAGGGACCGCTGGGAGTGCGAGGTAGGAATTCTGATAACATATTGATAGAAGAGAAGTTGGGATGGAAACCGACAAAAACGTTGAAAGAGGGGATGGAAAAGATGTATCAATGGATTGAAGAACAAGTAACAAGAAATAGACAGGATAAAAAGGAGTTACGGGGTTTATTATGAACAGTCAAACAGAGTACTGGATTAAGTCTGCAAATCATGATCTTGATGTCGCTGAAGCTCTTTTTCAGGCCGGCAAGTATGATTGGTGCCTGTTTATTGGACATCTTGTCCTTGAAAAGACACTTAAAGCTTGCTATGCTAAAAACATAGGTGAATTTCCACCACGCATTCATGACCTTGTCAGATTAGCAGATTTGGCGGGGATTGAGTTTGATGATGAGACCTTGGAATTCCTGGATGCTGCAAATACCTTCAATATTTCGACACGTTATCCTGATGAAAAACTGAGATTTTACAAGATGTGCACGCATGATTTTGCGGAGGAGAATTTTTTGCGTATAAAGGAGATTCAGAAATGGCTTCTGAAAAAGATATAGTCATAAATAAAGCGAAATCGTTTATTGTTCTTTTACAAAAAAACGGAATTGATGTATCTGAAGCCTATCTTTTCGGTTCTGTGACGAGGGGTGTATCAGATGAATACAGCGATATCGACGTAGCTATCGTTTCAAGAGATTTTGGCGGGTTGCTATATTATGATATTAAAAAAATTAGTAGATATAGAAGGGAAGTTGATTTGCGTCTTGAAATCCATCCTTTTTCTTTAAACGATATTGAGGCTAATCCCCCGCTTTTTTTTGCTAAGATCAAGAAAGAAGGTATACGGCTGCATTAGCAGAGAGTGTCTAAAGAATAAACCACGAAAAGGTATGAAGATTTTATGGAAAACACTTCGTGGTGGAAATTATCCTGCCAAATGCAATCCCTGACCACAGATTTCTGATTTCAGACATCTGATTTATGACCTCAGACACCTGACCTCAGACTTCCGACTTCTGAAACATAATTCGAGCGAATTCAAGAAATAATGTGCTGAATTTAACACCCTTATCGGAATATTTTTTGAAAAATGATGAAGAGAGCATTTTATAAGCTGATTTTTCTTATTTATCCGGTTATTGATTTTGCGATATTGGCATTTGCAATTATGTTTTCCTACAAGCTTTACTGGAT
>CAZBOB010000404.1:0-1534 GCA_964492995.1 uncultured Desulfobacteraceae bacterium
TCTTAGCTCGCTCCGAAGAAACTCGACACGCCGGCGATTTGCACCAAAATCCGAATAGCCGACGCGAAACGCCGAACGAATCGAGATGATCCCATTCGATGAATTGAAGTATAGTTCAAGATCATCAATAAATCGGAAGATCCGACTCTTGCATTCCACATGGATGTAGTTATCGGTTGCCGTGACAATGGTCCACCTGGGCATTGAAGCTATTTCATACTGGATAAGGGGCCAACTTACGGTAGGATCCCCTTTTAGATGAAACGACTCAACTGCATGCTTTTCTTCTTTGGCTTCTGACGATACACAATTTGGGCTTTTGGGGCAGCCTCTGAGTCCGGACGGATCAATACCCATCTTTTCGGGTTGCTTTCCAGAGCACCCATTGACCATAAACAGAATCAGTGCCAATTTTAAACATATTTGAATAGACCTGTTCATTTACACAAACTCCTTTTTTCCTGAGGGTGGCCCAGAAAGTATGCCGTATAGAAGTCTAGAGATCCTGAAGTTTGAAAGCTTTTCCCACAATCAACTTATAAACTTATGTACGTCCTGCAAATCCGTACTTACCTTTATTTTATACTTCTTCTTGTCGGGCCGTCTCGTCTCGTCGTAGCTCGAAGAGCGAAGTCGGAAGCTTTCAGCAAAGGCCGATAATCAAGAATCAAGGTTTGACCCAACTCACGCAAGTTCTGAATGATCTTTGTGACCGGACCACTTAGGCAGATCATCGTTTATATCGATAACCCGCAGACCATAAAAGATATGGCACGTTGGTTTGAATTTCTTTGGAACTTTTGATACACCCCCAAAATTAAAAAGTGATGGAAACGCAAGCCACATATTACGTCCTTCATCGGCAATGAGGGTGCCACACAAAGCACAGCTGACTTTGCAAGGAAGAATTCTCTCGTGTTTATTGAGTTCACTGTTGTAAAAGTTCAGGTGATCAATACCTTTCGTAATTCTGACGTCATGTTTGTGAAATATAGCTGCCCATTGCATAGGTGCTCCATGCAGTTTTTGACATGCCAAACAATGACATATTTTTGCATCTACAGGATCCGAGCACACTTCGTATTGTACCGCATTGCAGTAGCAACTTGCATGGTATTTGGCTGTAAAATTAACATCTGTAATCGACGCATAATTTGATCCAAATTCTTTTTTCATGATAATATACCTTCCTTATGGATCATTTCGATTAGAGTTTATCATCCTTTATTAAAAAAACGCCGCCGCCCATTTTTACCCCATTTTATCCTGCAGCCTTTGAAAAAAGCTTAAGCGTTCTATTCTCTTCTAACAGCTTCATTTTAATCAAGAATCAAGGTTTGACCCCAGGCCCATCCGATTTCATCAAAAATGTCTTCAATTTGATATAATGCCTTATCGACCAGGGTGTCGGTCGCCTTACCCTTTCGCGAACTTCCTACAATCGGCAGAAGATTCATTAACTATGGTTTTTTCATTTAGCTTAAACCTAAAACCTGCAATTAAGCTTATATAATATATTTACAATTAATTGTAA
>CAZBOB010000405.1:0-1534 GCA_964492995.1 uncultured Desulfobacteraceae bacterium
CGCCTTTTTATCCCGCTGGTTTTATGCGGGGGAATTTGAACTTTTTACGAAACCGTCTAAATCGGACTTTTTACGAAAACGTCAATCTTGACAATTTCGAAAAGATGATAAAAGATATTTAATAAAAAGGAGAGCATAAATGCCGATATTTGAGTTCAAATGTTTAAAATGCGAGGAATTTGTTGAGATACTGGTCATGAATCAAGATGACGAGATTGAGCTTAAGTGCCCAAAGTGCGGCAGCGAGGAACTTGCACGGGTTCTGAGCACCACCAGCTACACTATGGGCTATGGTTCCGGGACAGGTACCAGGGTTAAGTCTCAGACCAGGGAATGCCCAAGCGGCAGCTGCACCACCTATGAAATACCCGGACACACACGGTAAGCGCTTTTCCTGGAAGAACTATGCTCATATACGATGATATATTTTCATGGAGAGGGTGGGGCGGCAAACTCATGCTCGGAAGCGGTAAGTGCCGACTCCGGATCTATGATCTTAAAAAGGATGATAAAATGGGTCTGATGCATTTAAGACCCATTATCGTGGTGGTTTCAGATGTCCCGGACAGTAAAATGGACGTAAGGAGCGCCACCAGCCATGTTGCCACCCTGGTTGCAAAGGAGTTTAACATCGATCCGCACCGCATGCTCTGGATAGAATATTATCCGGAGCATAAATATGGTGTTGGTGATAAATATGTGATTTCGGAAAAATTTGATGCCGTTGAATTTACATGGTATGAGGACAAGGCCATACAGCCGAAATGGAGAACATTAAAGCCGCCGCTGCTGGATGAAATCAAAAAACTGCTAAACAGTTGATTAACAATCATGAAAAAAAGGATACCAAAATTCAAATCCGAAGACCAGGAAAGAGAATTCTGGTCTAAAGCAGATTCAACCGATTATATCGATTGGAAAAAGGCCAAACGCATAATTCTGCCCAATCTTAAGCCTTCAACCAAAAAAATTTCATTGCGACTTCCCCAACTAATGATCGAAGAGTTGAAGTTGCTGGCCAATAAACACGATATACCCTATCAGTCTTTGATGAAAATGTATTTGGCTGAACGAATTCAGCACGAGTTAAAGGCAGGTGGTCCAAATCAATAAAAGGTATAACAAAAGCATGAAGATGGACGGGCTAAATCATTTGGCTTCGGTGTGGGGTCCGTTTTAGAAAACGGTTAACATGAAAACAAATATTAGTAGACAGAGAAAGGATGCTATTCTCTTTTAGGTCTAAAAGCTTTTTGAAAGCACAACTTCAATTCTCCTTTACGAATAAGCTCTTTGGTCAATGTAACACCGGGCAGCCCTAATCCCCCTTCTCCATTAGCCGAAAACACCTAATGTTTACAGGTATTTTTTAGGTAAAATTTGGCCTTGATTATTTAGACCTATTAATGTATGCATCTCTTTGAATTTACATGAATATCTTTTTATCTAATTAGTGTCCATCCATAAATCTATATTGGTCACAAATTAAGTTTCCAATGCAGAAATTAGCAATTTTTCGCAAGGTCAAGGACAA
>CAZBOB010000406.1:0-1523 GCA_964492995.1 uncultured Desulfobacteraceae bacterium
ACGGATGAGTGGTTGTCCGTACCACCGCCGGGATCAAAGTCCGCGTTGATGCTGCGAAAAGATCCGGTGATGTAAACGTTTCCACTGCTGTCCACGGCAACAGACCGGCCCAAATCACCATCTGTGCCGCCCAGGGTCTTTGTAAATGAATATATGGCCTCGGCATAGGCAACTCCCTCATAAAAAAGAAATAAAGCCGCAAGTCCGACAAGTAAAACGAACATCCTGAATGTTTTAAACCCCAGCCCATTCAAAAACCGAGAAGAAACATATTTGGGTATCAATGCTTTCATTATCCTTTTGACAGTTCGAGAGTAATACGAGACCGATGAGTTGCCGATATCCAACTTCTTGAAAAAAAAATTGCGAGTTCGACATACTTTATATATTTATCTTAAATCAGAGAGATAGACAGTCTTTGAATGGGGTCAAACCTTGATCATTGATTAGTGTAAATTATTATACGATATCAAGGTGTTGTTGACCACTTTTGCCTATTTTTCATCTGTTCATGTGATTTCCGGAACGCCCATTAAATTATAAGTTTTTACCTTAACCTTTTGACTTATTTGTTATACATAATACCGGATATTGTGTTCATCCTGCTTGCCCAGTTAAATCTTTTGTTCTTTATTTAACCGGGGTCTAAAAATACATTTTTCGGTGACGATGTTGGCTTAACCTCCGTGTTCACAAGTCAGGTGTCAGGAATCGGCTTTAAAAAACCCTTATTTAATTAGCCACCCCAGTACCATCTTCTGGCCTGCCCCGGTACTTCCACGGGGACCTACCCCGATGAAAAAAATGAAAGCTTCTAATCAAAGTGGGATCGTGCTTTTTTTATGGCCTCGTTCAGGGAGTGCCAAGCGCTATCCACGCCTTTTTTAACGTCTTTCCATGCTTCTTCACCGACCTTGTCGATTTGATCCAGCTTCTGACCCATTTTTTCACGACTTTCTTGAAGGGTTTTCAATTGGTCTTCGAATTTTTTCTTTACTTCAACTTTGGCATGTTGTGCTTTGGCCTCCAGCTTATCGCGTTCAATGCTCCACTTGTAGTTTAGATCATCGAACATCTCCTTCATCTTTTTTGAATAGGAATCTTTGGTTTCCATATCTTCCTCCATAAATTGATTGACAATGATTATTGTTCGACAGGATCTACCCCGGTTTATTCTTTTGTTTTTTATTTAACCAGGATCTTATCCAAAACATAACTCATCCAAATATCAACGCTTCGCTTCGACCCCGAAAGATCGGAATCTCCACTATGTTACGACCCGGTTTGACGGGATCTCCGTTTCACTCCGACAGGCAGAGTTCAGGGTTTAGAATTCTGTTTTCGAGGATGTCACAATTTGTGATCTTAAACCATATATCGGATGACTTGAATTCTTAATGAGAAATTCAGGTTGGGAACGTCCTTAACTAATCGGACAGGCTTTGAAGCGGCAGCAGGTGGTCATTACGACAGGAGAATCAAGGGGCGTTCCCGATATTCTCCCTGCTTAAAAAAGCTCTGAT
>CAZBOB010000407.1:0-1521 GCA_964492995.1 uncultured Desulfobacteraceae bacterium
CTTTCATAGGGAAAACTTCTTAATTTAAACTCGTGACAAAGGCATTCCTCATAAGAGGGATTTCGCCAAATTAATCAGCTTATTCTCAACGCCATAATGACGCTTTTTTATCACCACAGAGGCACGGAGAACACAGAGTTTCTTTCTTTTTTATCCAATCGGGAGACGGCGATTGGATAAAACCACTATCCCTTCGGGTAAAATCTTTATTCTCTGCACCCTCCGTGCCTATGTGGTAAATTGTTCTTCTACAGTGACAGACGTTTAATGCCTTCCTTCAAGACAGGCACATTGAAATTAATCAGTAAACCAACCTTCATGTTGGTCAGTTTTAAATACGTCAGGAGTTGGGCTTCGTGGATAGGTAAAAGTTCACTACAGGACTTCAATTCAAGTATGATCTTATTCCATACGACAATATCCAGGCGATAGCCGCAGTCCAGTTTGACACCTTTATATTCAATTAGGAGTTCTTTTTGTCTTTCATAGGGAAAACTTCTTAATTTAAACTCGTGGCATAGACATTCTTCATATGCAGATTCAAGCAAACCAGGTCCCAAAGCCTTATGCACCTCAATGGCCGCGCCAATTATCTCTCCAGTTAGTTTGTTTATGTCATTAAATTTATACATTTAATTATTCACCACCCATTCGCTTAGTTCATTAGAGGCACCCCAGTACCATCTGCCAGAGCTACGGGGCAGGCAGAGAGCACAGAGTTGTTTTTTCACCACAGAGACATAGAGTTCACAGAGTTTCTTTCTTTTTTATCCAATCGGGAGATGCCGATTGGATAAAACTTATCTGCCATGAAATGGCTGATGGTTTTTGTTTGTCGTCGTCTCCCGACAAACAAAAAATCTATACCTCCGTGTCCTCTGTGCCTCTGTGGTGAATTTGCTTTTGTCGGTCTGTGGGGAATTATAGTAATAGATTCTAATTTGTGCTAAATTTGAATTTTGTCTGAAGTGCCTGATAACATTCGTCCGAAGGGCTTACTTTTTCCCTGATCGTCGTCTCCCGATCAGGGAAAAGAATATCCTTGCTCCGTGCTCTCTGTGCCTCTGTGGTAATTTCAATTTCTTCAATCCCTGAATCTGACCAAAATCCGTTTAACCACATTCTTAACGCTCTGCCTGACCAACTCACTAAACCACGGAACAAACTCATCATTCCACCGCTGCGGATGCACATTGATCATGATCTTATCCGGGAGTTCACCGTTTTGAATCTTTTCTATTAAATGATGTGTGTCTTTTATTTTGATATCAAATTTGGAATTAACCTTGTCTCTCACGCTGGTAGCTGACTTATTCCACGCCCTTCCGGTATCGGTTAAGTAAAATACTTCATTGAAATCTATGTCAAAATAAGGCTCTGCAATGATGCCGTAGTCACTATAATCATATTTTTCCCATATTTTTTTATTGTCATATTTACTAAAAGGACTGCCATGCATGCAAATAGTTTTTACCGGATAGAACTGCCTAAATTTTCTCAAATTCAATTCAAAATTTTTAA
>CAZBOB010000408.1:0-1511 GCA_964492995.1 uncultured Desulfobacteraceae bacterium
TCGGCTCGGTCTTCACGCTGGGAGTCGGACTCACACAAATGTTCGAGAAAATTGCGCAACGGCACGGGTTTCCCGAATCCGTATTTTGAGACCTTTGCAAAACGCCCCCTTTTGTCCAATTCCAGCGTCAGGCTCAAATTTTAATCCTCAAAATACTCAATGTATTCCTGTGGTTAAAATTTTCGCCTTTCTTGGCCTTGAACAAAATTGGACATTTTTCAAAGGTCTCATTTTCTCAGTAACCCTATCAATTCCAAACCGGGTGAAGGATCAATTATTCAAGATAGGTATTTTTATTCATCCAAAGTATAATTGTTGGTTAAGTGACATACCTGAATTTTGCACGAGTCGGAGGCTTTCATATGCAAGGCACTTAAGGGTGAAGTCATAGTGAACTATTACGAACCCTTAATAACGCAGCAGATGGAAGCCTCCGACTTGCCCTTTGGGTGAAAATTAATGAATAAAAAAGATCATCATTCCTTATACCATTTGGGTAGAAAGTATCATTACATGATGTTGTACAAACCTATCTCAAATAAGTAATCTAAAAATTCTCATTAATTTTCATGCAAGATTTAGGTTTTATAAGATCATCAATGTTCGATTGAACGATTTCCAGAATCTGTTCTTTGGAATATAGGGGGCCACAACCAATACCCGGACACTCCTTGGATATGCGTTTCCATTTTTTGGCAGACCGTAAATTCTCAAACCAGAAAGGGAATGTTTTGCACTGGTCTGGACGAACCGGATAGATGGTGCACCCGTTTTCATAAAAAGAACACCGTCCATCTGCAAGTTCTCTGATACTGTATCCTTTCTTTATGGGATAGAGATATTTTTCAATGAAAAAGGAAACTTGAAGAGAAAGGTATTCGGCGATACGCGTAAGTTCATCTTTCCCGACATATATGATCCCCGGATCCCCGGTACAGCATACCCCGCACCGCTGGCATTCAAAATGAATCCCCTGATCAAAAAAATAGGATCGATTGTATAATCTTTTCATTAGATTTTAAAAAGTTAGGCGCTTTGTGCTCTGATTCGTAAGTTCGATGACGTATTTTTTTATATTGTTTCACCGCCCGCTTCGCTTGAGACGCAAAGGCCGCAGAGTTAAATATTATTTCTTTTGCCGTTGAGGGGACGGCAAAAGAAAATAGCTCAACCTTTATAAAGTTAATATTATATTGAAAAACAGGTGGTTATTTCTTTATCCCACAGGAATGCATGTTTTTGCTTTCCGGCGTCCCTGCCCCGTGGAATGCAAAGCCTATTCCTCTGGGGTCAGCGGAAAGCAAAAAAGTAACAAATTCTCTGCGACCTCTGCCTGCCCCGTAGGTCCGGGAGATCGTACTGGGGCGACTCAGCGGTGATTTTAAATTATCAAATTATAATACGATACCGTATTTAAGAATGCGTGTACTTAGTTGTAAATTTTGTGCATTTTATAGCAAATATTTCTTGGTTCCGGTTTATCCGGGTTAGGTTTGTTAATTTAGAACAAG
>CAZBOB010000409.1:0-1502 GCA_964492995.1 uncultured Desulfobacteraceae bacterium
AACGTGGATAACTCTCTAATCGTAGCTGGTACATAAACAGGGGTCAGATCACAAATTCTGAAGCATATCCCCACATTTTTGACAAACCCTCATCAAGAGGTTTTGGAACTATGTCTGGATAAATTTTCAATATTTCACCTAACGTTTTTTTACGATCACCCGTAATTTCTCTTGCGATGCTCTCCAACGCTCCTATTGAATGTTGTATTGTACCTCTCAAATCTGGTTCTGGCCTTTTCGATAAATCCATAATTGCTTCTTTTAGTTCTTTTCGTGCTATCGCAAAACGACTTTCTTCTAATTTTTCTTGGGCAACGTTAAGATTTTCTTCAAAGGCTTCATCTCCTCTTGTCTGGACTACCCCATCTTTCAATTGCCATCCAATGCCTAATCGTCGAAAACCAGAGTTCACCAAAGATTCATATTCATCATATTGTTTTTCAGTTTCAAACACATCCGCAAGACTTTCAATAACATCATAGACTAGATACCATTCCATTCCATGTAAAAGATCGTTAACCTCATAGTCAATATTTGGGTATTCAGACCAATTATTCGGGTCTTCCCGAACCAGCAAGGTACTGCAAATAACTGATCGCAAAAAACGAGGCCTATTTCCCATATCTTCGTATACGACTTTTTTGATATATTCACGCAATTGCTCGGGGGCATCTTCATAAACAAAATGATTTGCCGGTATTTTGCTATATCCATGTCTTTCAGAAAAAGATTCTGACATCAAAAATCTCCCTTAAATGCTTTCTGCAATAAAACAGATGGCATAGACTCATTCTCTATTTGTCTAAACTTACACATTGCCTTTGTTAAGCAAGGCCCGTTCTATACCACAGAACTGATTAAAAATTTATCAATCTCAGGCAGACAAAAAACTGATGAAAACGTTCCTCTCGAGCCGATTGCTAAGATTCTACCAAATGTCGTTGCAATCAAATATACACTAAGTTGCTGAAAAAAGACCACTACAAGCATTAACCCTTTTAATGCTTGGCTCGGTCCTTCATTTTCTACTGGTAATGACCTTTTATCGTCGACCAACTGAATTGGCACAAACATAGCGCTAATGGCAATCAAAATAAATGGGGATATAACTCGATACTCTGTCATGTTTGATTCATCCATTAACGAGATAAAAGCAACCCTCTGATCCTTGTTCCCGGTAAGCAATAGTCCAAAGAATACACCGAAGACAAAAAGAAACCAAGACGCGTACTGTCGGGCTGCCGATACTTGAGTAATGGTGTGCCTCGCATCTCTTGCCGCGTATGCGCGGTCTGATACTGTGAATCCTATATCCCAAGCAATAAAAATTGCTACAGCCATATACATAGGCAGTAAGGAAGTCGTATAGATGTCCACGGCAACCAATACGGCCACGACTAGATAAACAACAACATTTAAATAAGATGCAAACATTCCCTTAAGTAATTAATACTACAGCGCGAATTAAGCTCAAGAAATAAAGGTCTCTATGTCGATAACTC
>CAZBOB010000410.1:0-1499 GCA_964492995.1 uncultured Desulfobacteraceae bacterium
TTTTTCAAAGGTCTCCAGAGGTAAATAATTGCAACTAAGAACAACAAATATTCGCTTTTTCCTGATTGCAGCAATCACAGTGTCGCTGTTGGCGACTTTTTTATCGGGCTGCAGCAAAAAACAGGAACGAAACAGTGACATTATTGAGCGATATATCGCCGCACCGGGTAAAAATGATGACATAACCCGCCTCAACGAACAGCTGTTTTCCGCCGCCCAGATGAACGTCGATCCCAGTGACTATCTATTAGGCGCCGGCGACCTGCTTCAAATCACCGTGTTTGAAGCCGATAATCTTAATACAACGGTCCGCGTCAGTTCGCGGGGGCATGTCACGCTGCCGCTCCTTGGCCAAATCCAGATTAAAGGGTTGACCGCACGGGAAGCCGAGATAAAAATCGAAAATCTTTTTCAGACAAAATATATTAAAAATCCCCATGTCAGTGTCTTTGTTCAAGAGCATTTCAGCCAGCGAGTGACATTGGTGGGGCAGTTTAAAAATCCCGGAACATATGACTACGTTTCCAAACAACGCCTGCTTGACGTTATGGCCCTGGCCGGTGGGCTTTCCGATAAGGCCGGAGGGACCGTCCAGGTCCGGCGTCAAGGAAATATTCCCGGCAAACCCAACGTGTTCGTGGTTGACCTGGACCGGCTCATCAAGGAAGGACGGACAGAACTGAATGTTGAAATTAACGGCGGGGATGTTATATTTGTTCCCGAAGCCGGCAATTTCTTTGTTGACGGTGCGGTTCGTCGCCCCGGATCTTACCCTATTCGAAATAAAATGGTTCTCAAGGAAGCTTTGCTGGCCGCCGGTGGAATTGCCCCTTACGCTCTCAAGGATTCCCTTGTATTGATCCGCTATGTTAAGGACAAGGGCCGTAAAGTCATTGAACTCGAGTATACTCCAAAAAATCAAGAAATGGAATTACAGGACCGGGATATCATCGTCGTTAAATCCAGCACCTGGGGCAAGCTGGTTCACGGAACAGGGATAAATATCGGAATTCCCGGATTAGGGGTCGGGTACCATGATCCGGAAAGGAGATACTGATAGTTAACCCGAAGAGACCTTTGAAATTGGAATTTATTTGAAATTTGATGCTTGTGATTTGTTATTTCCGGTTTATCCGGATTAGAAATTGCGAATTAATAATCCAACCGCCTGACCTTAAAAGAATCTCCGTGCGCTAAAAGCTCCATGATTATTGGGCCGCTGCTTTTCCGCCATTTTGCGCTTCCATCCAATCTGGCCCTGACATGAAAGATCCCCTCGATTCTGATGACCCCGGTCTCTTCCTGAACTGCATACCTTTTGAGGTCAATCCGGTAATCCATGGCATCAATTTTTCCAAAAGTGCGGCGATATTGACCTAACCGGGAAGTAAACGATTTGCCCTTTTCCATGGCATCCGGCGTAAAAAAGGTGGCAAATTTATCAAGCTGTTCTTTCTCATATGTTCGGCAATACTCGTTTAAAAAAGCGTTCAGATGGA
>CAZBOB010000411.1:0-1466 GCA_964492995.1 uncultured Desulfobacteraceae bacterium
CGATGGAAAAAACAGATTAATGTCACAAGACGCTAAGAGCAACCAGTTTATTGCTTCAATGATTACAAGAGAGATGGTGATAGATGCTATTTATGATGCCGCTCAGGTTTTTAAATATACCGAAGCAGATAAAATCGTACGTGCATTCGCAGAAAGTAATAAACATATCTATATTGGGCAATTTTATGACATGAATCTTTTAACCTGTAAAACCTTCGACTTATCAAGCGATTTTTCTACTTATCTCAAACTCTACATAGACAGATGTCAATATTTAAGCGGTGTTTTCTCCGAGCAATGTGCGCTGATTGGCGGAATGCTTTCAGGCGCTAGCGAAGAAGAACTGTTTGCTCTCAGGTCATTTGGAAGGCATTTCGGTATTGGTCTTCATATAGTAAATGATATTGGAGATTTTGTGCCGCCCTCTTCAACAATAGCTCCTTCCCTAAAAAAAATCTATGACCAGTATAATGACCTAAAGCAAGGAAAACTTACGCTGCCTATCATGTATGCCTTGAAATTTGGAGATGATAATCAAAGAAAGAAGGTTTTACAAGTGTTGGGAAAACACTGCGCCCTCGAGAGTGATTTGATGGGCATTACGAAAATTATGATAATCACTGGCTCCATTTCTTTCTCAAAAAAGCTTGCAAAAGATTATATGAAAAAGGCAAAATATGCCTTGCGACAATTTGAGCCTTCTTATGCTCGATCACTTTTGTCTGTGATGACATCTCAACTAAGAAGCAATAAGTATTTTGCCGCTCTCAGGAGGTTCACAAATGAGTAATGAAACCTGGTGGGATAGACATCGAAAGAAAGTGCATGTTGGCTTTGAGGTTTTATCTGTAATCATATTTTCCTCCGCTGCATGGGCATTTACTAACAAGGTTTATCTTACAGTCGCAAGTGCATTCTTTGGTCCCTTCCTTATTCGCTCAATTGTTAACATGGCAGATTTTAATGTGATGTATCCAAAGATGAGGGAGCATATTGTTTCAGTCTTAGGTTCGCTTAAGGATGTTGCCTTCTTCCTTGATGAAGCTCACCGATTGGATGAAGGCAAGAAGCGTTTGAGTGTCAGTTTGGCCAATACGAGCCTCAAGAGTCTTACAGAAAAAGGGTTCCTTGAGGTTGATGTTGACTATTATGCCTTCCTTGATCATATTAAGGACCTAGGCAGGGAAACGAATGTCAAAATCTTTGGAACCGCTGTAATTCGCCAACCCATAGAACATGCAATGGATACTTTCAGCAAGAACTATCTGAAAGTATTACTTGAGAAGGCAGAGCGTAGATTGGTCCGAGTTACAGTACTAAATGATAGAGATGTGGAAGGCGTTGTTGAAAGAGCTGTTGAAAATCTTCAGCAAGGTTCGGGGTCACCACCTACGACAGGTATTTATGATATCCCCGAGATTCAGTGGTGGGTTGCCTGGGCTAACCAGGTGTCCTATAGTACGCCT
>CAZBOB010000412.1:0-1465 GCA_964492995.1 uncultured Desulfobacteraceae bacterium
CACCGTATGAAACTTTCATTCACCACTTCCCGCCGGTTTTACCGGCGCACCAACTACAGGGTACAATAAGCTAAAGTTGAAGTTATAGGTACAGATTCATGTCATCACGGGTCGCAACCGTGTTTGGAAATATTTTTTTTGCATGCACCTCCGCAACTTTTCTGGCCTCCAGCGTCGGATACCGCTGGGCGTCAAAATGGACTAAAGCGAGTTTCTTAGCCCCGGCTTGCTTCGCAATGTTGGCTGCATCCTGTGGATTTAAATGAGGCCAATCATCTGAGGTTTCATTCGGCAAGTAGGCGCATTCTGCGATGAGAAGATCCACATCTTGAGCCAGCCTCAGGGCATTTTGGCAAAAACCGGTATCAGGAACGTAGGCAATGGTTTTATTGTCTAAATGGATCCGATAGCCCAGAGTAAGGGTGGTATGGACAAGCTCCATAAATCGTATTTCGAACGGCAAAACATTTTTTTCACCGGACAGTTCCAGAATCTCTGTTTTGTAAGAAAGATCATCCAGCGGTTTTGTAAAAGGCTTGTTTACGAAAGTGTTGAGGATTTTCCGGGTGCCTTTGGGACCCGCGATGACAAGGCCTTCGGCAAAGGAAAATTTCGCCAGAATATGCAGGCCGGCGATATGGTCAAGGTGAAAATGGCTCAGTAAGATATAGACGGGCTTTGCCTTTTGATAATATTGATCCAATTTGTTAATGCCGTTCCCGGCATCTAAAACGATATAATAATCGTCCGACTTGATCAAAATACAGATCGTGTTGCCGGTAGCCGAATCGTACCATCCGTTCGTCCCTAAAAAGATAACATCCATGTCAAATCTCAATCCTTATTTTCCTTTTTAACCGGCAACCTCACTGTATCCTTACTTGAGACTCCAGCCATTGGAAGGCTTCATTTCGAATTTCTATGTCCGGTCCTGCCTGATCCATCAGACTTAACCTCTTTTGCCCAAAACCTCGATTATAGGAGCTTACAGAAACTTATGATATGCTAATGGTGTTCTAAAGAACTTTGACCCACAAACAGGTGATTATAGTTTAATTGGCACGCCGCTTTTTCCCCATTCGCAGCGGCTTAATTGTCAAATATTATTTCACAATTCAAGCTTTGACACCGACTTTTTTACTTGGCAAAGACAGGCGAAATTTTCTTTTACGCACTTGAAATCCTTCGGGCATTGTATCTCTCCCATGAGTTGTTCAATTTTCTTTTTTTCTTCCTCTTTCACGTTTTTCTTAATCCTGTGCAGCCTTGCCATACTTTCAGAGCTTCTTTTTACATCCAGGACGGTTTTCGATTTAGGATAGGGCCACGCAAACCTGTTGAAATTTATAGATTAACACACTTTAATCAATGATCAAGGTTTGAACCCAATCACTCGATGAGCTGTTTGGTTCTTAGCTCGCTCCGAAGAAACTCGACACGCCGGCGATTTGCACCAAAATCCGAA
>CAZBOB010000413.1:0-1441 GCA_964492995.1 uncultured Desulfobacteraceae bacterium
GACCAATCGGTATCCGGGCCGATATCACCGACCTGCATCCCTTCAACCCTCGAAGGCAGAGCCGTCATTTGGGTCGCGCCCCTGACTGCTACCCTAACCTGCCATCCATCAGCAAGCATCTTTTTGCATAATGCCCGGCCGATAAAGCCATTTGCGCCTGTTACAAGGAGATTCATTCCATATTTCCCTTATTCTATGAATCCTTTTAAATTCAGAATTCCTGAAGAAGAAATTTTTTACGGGACAGCGTAAGATCGACAACAAGGTTTTAGAAAAACTGATCAAACTCAATATTCTGTTTGAAAGCGGCGGTGAGTACAGGTTTATAAATCCTTTTTTCAGGGCCTGGCTTCCTTACAAAGGATAATCTTATTGCGCGGGAAAGAAGGAAAATATCTTGCTTATAGCGAAACTAATGGAGGTCGTTTCTTATTAGTCGTGTGGGCTGCCAAGTCTAGAAAGACCAAATAATTACAGCCAGAGATATGAACCAAAAGGAAAAACAGTTTTATAAAAGGAGAAAAAAAGCGCTTTTTCTTTTGTTACCGTATCTTACAAAGTTCTCCAAGAATGTATATATATGTCTAAAATGGTTATCTTTTTAATGGTCTTTCAATATTTGATGCGCTCAGTTAAGGATATATTAAGAGGATGCCATCTCTCGGGGTAAAATGTTCTCAAGTTCAGGGCCAATTTCTTGACAAACCAGATCAAGTTCATAAGCTTGTTGAAGGTTCAGCCAAATATTTGGACCAGTGCCAAACCACCTTCCGAGTCGAAGTGCCGTATCAGCGGTAATGGCTCTTTTACCTGCAATAATCTGGGAAATTCGGTTCGCCGGGACGTGTATAATACTCGCCAGCTCAGTTGCATTTATGCCAAGTTCAGCAATCTCGTCGGCGAGAATTTCCCCTGGATGAATAGGTGTACGTGTCATTTTTAGCTCCTTTTATATGAAAATAGCCACAGACTCAAAAAAACACAGTCATTTTACTCAGGTAACGCTTTCTAACAAGAGCCGTTTTCATGACTGGTTTCGCTGCTAAGGCATGAAAATTAATGATAATCGGTAATTTCGACGTTGTGCGGACCATCTTGGTGCCATTCAAAACATATTCTCCACTGGTCGTTGATGCGGATACTGTATTGACCCAAGCGGTTACCTCCCAACGCTTTGAAACGATTGCTCGGCAAGCGTATTAAAGCTTCAAGTCTATCGGCTGCATCCAGCACCCTGAGCCGTTTTTCGGCTTGACGAGCAAATGATTGGAAGGCCGGGACTCGCTCGCCTTCAAAAAGCCGCCGGGTCCGCTTGTCTTTAAAACTTTGAATCATTAATTGATATTTTAATGATAATTATGCAGTACGTCAAGCGTATTATTTCAAAATAACCAATAACACTTAATTGAGTTTCACTCAATTGAGGTACCATTCACCTTGA
>CAZBOB010000414.1:0-1439 GCA_964492995.1 uncultured Desulfobacteraceae bacterium
GACCAGGTTTTCAATGTAAAAATATTCTATTATCCACCCTTTTTCAAGCCAGATCATAAGCCTTTATCTTGTTCAGCAAAGATTTATAACTTATATCGAGCAAAATTGCAGCTTTTTTTCGGTTCCAGTTGGTTTTTTCAAGGGCTTGTTTCATAATTTTTTTTTCTGCTCGAGTTATAAATTCCCTGCAAATATCCTTTAGAGAGACTTTGTTTAAATCCTTTAAATATTTTTTTACATCTGAAAGCTCTGCCACGGTATAAATATCTTCACTGAAATCCATATATTCTGTTGATTTATTCCTTCGAGTTGGCAGGCAAAATTTATTAAGCATGTTGTCTTCATTGCCCGTCAAAACAGAATGCCTGACAACATTTTCAAGTTCTCTAACATTTCCGGGCCAGTGGTAACAGGAAAGTATGTTTTTGGTTTTTTTCGACAGGGTAAAATGGCTCCTGCCAAGCTCTCCGCAAAACATGTCATTAAAAAAAACTGCCAGCAGGGGAATATCCTGGATCCGATTTCTGAGCGGCGGAATGTCGATACGGATTACATTTAAGCGGTAAAACAGATCTTTGCGAAATTTCCCTTTTTCAACAAGCAAACCCAGGTCAGCACTGGCTGATGCAATAATCCTGACATCGACAGTCTCTTTTTTCTCAGTACCAAGTTTTGAAATACCTCCTGCGTCTAAGACCTGAAGCAATTCGGCCTGTGAGGAAGCGGGTGTTTTTTCCATATTGTCTAAAAAAACAGTGCCCGTGTCTGCAACCTCATATATTCCTTTTAGGTTCCATTCGGCATCTGAAAAAGCTCCGGGATTAAATTCCAAAGGTTCATTTTCAAAAGACTCGCGGGAAAACGCGGGAGTGTTAACTTTTATAAATGGATTGTTTCTCCTATCCGATTTGAAATGAATGGCTCTTGCCACCAGTTCTTTGCCTGTTCCTGTTTCACCTTGAATGAGAACCGTCTCTTTAGAACCACTCAATTCGAGAACCATCTTTTTTATTTTTTTCATTTCAGGGCTATTGCCGATTAACAGCGGACAATCCTGATACATTTTGCTCTTCAATCGGTTGCCCTGAATTTTTCTTATCGCTATTTTTATTTCAGATGGGCCAACGGGTGTGCTGATAACAAATATGTCATCAAACAAGCTTGTGTCTATAAAATCCTGAATAGCATAATCTCCTGAAATAATCAAAACAGGAAGACTGCGGTTTTTCATCTTTAACGTATTGACAAATCTCAAGGTTCTTTCCAGAGAAAGGTCCCCTGAAATAACCAGACCGGGATTAAGCGTTGATAAATTATCAAGGCATATGGTTTCTTTATCAAAACTAAACGGAGAATACCCCCATCCTGAGATTATTGATCTCAAATAATCTCTACGCATCTGATTTGTTTCGAGAATAACGATATTATGTTGTGATGTT
>CAZBOB010000415.1:0-1436 GCA_964492995.1 uncultured Desulfobacteraceae bacterium
AAATACAGGTAGTTATTTCTTTATCCCACAGGGATGCATTTTTTTGCTTTCCGGCCTCTCAGCGGAAAGCAAAAAAGAAACAAATTCTCTGAGACCTCTGCGACTCAGCGGTGATTTTAAGTTGTCCAATTATAATACGATACCGTATTTAAGAATACGTGTACTTAGTGTGAAAAATGGTTTCAATTATTCCCTCGCCGGATTCCAGAGCCTGTTTTTTTCGTATTCTAAATAAAGTCCGGAGGATAAAGACGATTTGCTTTCAATGTCCGTCCATATAAGCAGGCTTGAAAATGTTTACAAGCTGCTCTGTTTTGTATAATTTTACGATGGCAAGAGCCTAAAGCCAGGTGCCTTTCATGCCTCCCACTTACCCGCCTCGTGGATTGGACTAAGTTTTCATACGGGTTTTTGGTTATAGCTTTTTGCTGTTGACAATATCCCTATAATTGGTATATTTGAGCAATGACATGGACGGTCACCGTTAAAAAGAAAGCGGAAAAGCAATTTCGCAAACTTCCGGTCGGTGTCACCAAAGCGCTGGTTCGGCTTTTGAGAGAAATCGAACTTTACGGCCCTTACAGAAACAATTGGCAAAACTATGGATCATTGGGCAAGAATCGCTTTCATTGCCATTTAAAAAAGGGACATCCGACTTACGTGGCCGTCTGGTAAATAAAAGACAAAGAAATTTGTTTGATTGAGGTGACCTATGCTGGAACACACGAAAAAGCCCCCTATTGAGCTCAAATTCATCGGGCCGCCTACGAATAAGGATAAGGCAATTGCGGCACTGAAGTCCTTGGGCTTTGTGAACGTTTCCGAGTCAGTTCCTTGGCGGGACCTATTTCCGGAATATTCGGATGAAGATTCGCCGGGTGTGTGCCTTGCCGGATCACGGGTGAAAGAGGGGTTAACCCAAAAACAGCTTTCGGAATTGACCGGTATTCCGCAGAGCCACATTTCCGAAATGGAAAACGGCAAACGACCGATCGGCAAGAAGCGAGCAAAAATTCTTGCCAAAGCTCTCAAGGTGGGGTACAAGGTTTTTCTTTGAAACAGGGTGCGTATAGGGTGCAAAATGCATCGATATTTTAGCGTTCTTCAGGATTCACGTTTAATAATGTCAGGCGGTTACAAAACATTAGCTATTCCCTGCATCGCCACCAGCTTTGATTGAAATTAGGTCTCTGATATTATCGTAGAGGCCTTTTTATTTTAAATGATCGTAAACAAAATGGGAAAAAAATTTTATGTATTTGATTTATTATGCATTTTAGTATATTCAGATACATTTTTATAACTTTTCTATGAACGAGATATAAATTAATTAAAAAATCCCATTTTGTTTACCCCTTGGGAAAGCCCTCCGGAGGCGGACAAGCCGATGATACCCCATCTTCTTTGTTATCAAGGGCTCGCAGTAGACGACTACG
>CAZBOB010000416.1:0-1435 GCA_964492995.1 uncultured Desulfobacteraceae bacterium
TGGTGGTATGATTTAGCTTAGCATGGGTGGCCTGATTTTGCCCAGCGTCATAGCCGTCTCCTTGTACAAGGATAATATCGTTATATCCGATATTTTTCAGATTCTTTTTTGCGAATTCAAAGGTTAATCGGTCAATGTCTATGGACACCACTAAACCATCCGATCCAACAACTTCTCTTGCTATGGCTGCTCCATAGCCAGATCCAAGACCGACTTCGAGGAATTTATGGCCCTTATCCAGACCAAGTGGCTCATAAAAGAGAGGATAACTGTGCGGACATGATATCGTGGCCTTTTCCCCGGGAAGCGGGAGAGGGACTTCACGATGGGCATAGTCCCTGTATTGGTGTGGGATGAAATCTTCCCTTGGCACTTTCAGCATGGCCGCTTTGATACGTTCTGATTTAAGATAACCCTGCCTTATGAGTTGCGTGACCTTTTTGTGCCTTTCTTTATCAAAATCTTCCCTAACTTTAATAGGTGCTTTGGGTGGTGGTACGATCCAGCCTCGCATTTTTTTGCCTTTAGAAATTCAAGGTCAACTTATTCAATTGGCAACTTGAAAAGATTTGAGGTTTCTAGAAGCCATCTCAAAAATAGGATTTTGGCTCAAGGTCAAGGCGGGACCGAGTTTCAACCCGCAGGCATACTCAAGTATGTCGAGGACTTGAAACGAGGGCCTAACACAGAGATTGTGGAAAAAGACTTTTTTGAGATAGCTTCTACTCTCATTCAATACTATATAAGATGCTCATTGATAAGAACTTTCATTGCGCCCTGGCAAGATGTAGTTATCAAGGAAAGAGCCTCTGAAATACATCTATTTATTTCTGAGTACTGGAGAAGCTTCATCTTTCCTATCGCTTCCATTATTTTTTTCTCGGCTCCTATGAAATTCATCGATTTTTCAATATGTTGTGCTATTCTTATCTCACCAACCAAAGATTCCAAAAATGATGTCATCAATATTTCAGCACCATTAAGTTCTTTACCCTCGAGAGTTATCATTTTTGACACAAGCGCAGAAGCAATGAGCAGTTCTGATTTTATTCTTTCGGAGTACTGATAAACTAAAATTGCTTTTCTAGTATCCATTTGTCCCGATCCTTCTTAATTCATGGTTTCATTTTCCTTTTTGCTTCAATTCCTTCGGCGAAGGCTCTTCGCTATCGTATACCTCAACATAGGCGTTGTGTGTGATGCATCCTTTTTCCCAGTGTTTCCTTACTTTCTTGCCGATAAATGATTCCGGATATTTGCGCCCGATGTTGCATCCGGGACAGACCTTGCTCCACCACGCCAGTACTTTTTTCATTTTCATTTTTTTACTCCTTTCGGAGAGTTTCCTTGAATTTATGAAATTGGGCATGCGCATATATAACCTGATATCCCAAGTTCGATCTTATTACCCTAATTGAGCGAAAGTCGAGGATGC
>CAZBOB010000417.1:0-1427 GCA_964492995.1 uncultured Desulfobacteraceae bacterium
TGGCAAGATATCTTATAACAGATCCTTTCGTTCTCTCCATCAATCTGCCCACGCTGATAATACCACAACATAATATGTGTCTATTGGGAGTATTTCATGAATAATATAAATGGTAATATACTTTTTATGTATTTTTCCCCACAATTACATAGTTTTTTTCCATCTGGCAAATCCATTAATTACGACTCCGTTCGGAATCATATCATTCACCCCTGTTTTCCAATACTTGTTTAATTCATGTTCAAATATAGATAGCAATTATTCAAAAATTAAACAGTCCTACTGTTTAGCTTTTTAACAGTTTAACAGTTGGATGACAAAAAAAATTTAAATTTGAGCTTCAATTCCACACTGTTTTATTCAACAACTGGCAATAGGTGACGAGCAGGCATCATTCAATCTTACTTGGCATAATTATTGCTTAATAATTATTAAACCGACAGGACTCAAACGGATAGGAGGGTTACCATGATCAAGCAATTCTCTTAACAGATCGTCCTAAAGAATGTGACACCTAAATATCAGCTTTAAGATACTGATTCCCAAATCTAATATCCATATTCAGCCCAAGCGTACAGCAGAATTCAACGTGCGGCCTTCCCTTTGTAACAACAGTCCATACCCGATACGACTGGTATCCGAACAGCATTGATTCCTTAAACCTTTTGTGTAGGCGGAATTATATAAATCGTGCAAGGAAATAGGTCTTCACCTTCGGTCTTGCCTTAAATGAAAGGAGGTGAGTTAGAAATGAAAAATTAGTCTATGTCTTTATATTCGTAGGTGTGATGGAGAAGTAATATTTATTTAACAAACTCAAAGAAGGACAATTTGTCGGGAGGCAACAAGATGGAAATAATAAAAAAATATAAGTTTCTGGTGATTATTTTAATTGCTCTGATTATCTCCGGTTTAACTCCAGCGGAAAAGGTTTACGGCAAGCTCCAAATTGTACCCGAAGGCAAGGACCAGATGACCATTCAAAAATTAATCGACAACTTCAATGATTACAACATTTATTGTTCAGACTGTTATGCCGGATACAGCACAAATTCACCTCGGGGAATCCTGTTCGATCCGAAAAATAATGATACAGTAATAGTGGGGAATCGGTGGAAAAAGGTCAAAAATCAAAAAGACCTGATAGAGATGACACATTGGATTTATCCGACTACTTGTAATGAACCCTTCCTCAACAAAATTTTTGGGCCGGATGGCCAGTTCTATGGATATCTTTATTATTCATGTGGATGTGTAAACTGTAAAATGGTTGGGGATAACAAAATGTATTTATTTAGCGTGGAGAGAGCGTCTAATGAGGGAGGCGACCAATGAATAATTGCTTCAAAATTTAATAAAAAGATATTTCAAACGAGCAGGGTCATCAATGGTCCTGCTTTTTATTTGTGCTGATGGCAGATAACTGC
>CAZBOB010000418.1:0-1426 GCA_964492995.1 uncultured Desulfobacteraceae bacterium
AAATAGGCGTCATTGTCGGTGCAAAAGGATTAATTTCAATCAATAGAATGTTCATTGCGTAAAAGGCTCAACCTAACCCGAATATTTTCAGGTGCCTTTGCTAACACTATCACAATCAAACGTCAACCAACACATTTTACCTTATCATCAAAAAAAAACTGGCCCAACAGACCAGGTTTTCAAAGTAAAAATAAATTTTATTTTTTTTCTTTAAATCGGGGTCGGGCCACGCTATCTTGCTAATATTTATGGATTATCGATCCAAAAATAGGTGTTTTTGCTTGTGAATTCAAGATTTGAACGTTTAATATATTATTTCAATATGTTGCTGTGGCCCAACCCCCATTCTCCATTACTCCATTACTCCATTGCTCTTTTAGCACCAATAAGTACCCGATATTCCGGTAGTAACTGAAACTTCGAAATGCTCCAGATAGCGGGCTTTCCGATACGTTCTGAGAGATGAACTGCTTTACCTTCACCCAGATAGACAGCGACATGGGCTCCATATGGATTTTCAGTTTTATGGAATAAAATAAGATCAAGAGGTTCAAACTCTGTGACTTGGACTGTATACTCTCGATCCTCCCAAAGGTCGCTTGATCTGAAATCAGGGATAATTCTCCCAAAATGACGGAGCAATTCATATGCGAACTGCTGGCAGTTTGCACCACCATCTATCCCGTGAAGTCCAGGTGCACCGGGAAACAGGTTGCCTACGTAAGGAACATCCATGAAATGTTTTGGAACTTCAAGCATGATTTCATTGTCTCATATTGTACCGAACGAAGAAGTCAGTTGACAGCTAGGGCAACATAAGCCGTCCCAAAAGCCAAGAAAACTCAAATTATTGTAGATACCAAAAGCCGCGGTGCCCTGCCTGTCAACTGCACTGACGGCTTCGGCACTCCTTTTATTTTATTGATTCACCAATTCGATCAAGCTGTAAGAATTGGAACATCAATCCTTCCGGCTGCTTCGATTAGCTTGTTGTATAGAGTGGCTATTGGAAAGCCTTTCCTCATTGCAAGAGCCAGATATGAGGCATCATAGCTCGATAGATTATTTGCCCTTGCCAAAGCCAAAAGCTCCTTCATCATCATTTCTGATCGTTCATGTTCCACAACGATCGGAAGTTGGGATAACAATGTGATGAACCGTATACTATCTGATTCACTGAGCCGCTTTTGTCGTTCGGCCACTAACAAAACATTCACAACCTCAAGGGGCCAGATCGATGGAACGACGGCAGCTGCTTCTGTGAGCCTGTATAGGACGGTGTCGGCGTAATTGTTTGTTTCATCTTTGAAGCACCATGACATTACAACAGAATTATCGACAACGAATTGTTCGACCATTTACCGCCTTCCTTCTTCAATCATGTCCCGAATTGAGGTTCCACCAAGACTATGTTTGTCACGAAATT
>CAZBOB010000419.1:0-1414 GCA_964492995.1 uncultured Desulfobacteraceae bacterium
CTCGCTCCATTCGAAGCTTTTTTACCTCTTTACGGAGCCGGTATAATTCCTCTTTGTCAGAGGTCATATGCCCTTTCCCTGGAAAAGATTGGTTGCCGACGGTTTCAAGCTGTTTTTTCCAGCGTCTCAAAGAGCTATGGTGGATCCCAAGGTTACGCGCGGCTTCTGATGCCTTGTATCCTTGTTCGGTTACCAGTTTAACCGCATCGATCTTGAATTGTTTTGAATAGTGCTTTCGTTTTTGGGTCATTGGACACCTCCTTGAATCTGATTCTTATAACATGCTTTTCAAGGTGTCCACTTTAACTATACCACTTCATAGTCAGGCTTCCATGAAATCTCCTCTATAACACGAAACAGAAGGTCTACTAAAACTTCATTTGCCTTAACATATCCCAGGAAAGCCTTTTTTAGCTCATCTATGCCGATGCTATCGTAGTAGTTCGTAAGGTCTGTTACGATTAAAAGCTCTTTTTCTTCATTAAAACGGTATATTTCCTTTTGCAATTTTTTCCACTGCTTGCGAAAATTAGTACCATAATCTGCGGCTTCATGTGGTTTTGCAACGTTATGCTTATCACGGGAATAAAATGCGTTCTCTGAAGGTTGATGTTCAATAATTTGATCTGCAACATGTTCGACAAGGACTTGCAAAACAAGTGCGTCGGTAGGTTGTGGAATTACTATATGCCTGCATACTCCAAACTTTTTCTCAAGTTTATAGATCAGCGGTAGCGATACCCGATATGTACCATTAAGTAGTTCATGACGTATTGCATTGGCGCGCTCCTCAATGTTGTAATTGAAATCATAGTGGTCATATAAATCTTTAAAATCAAGCGAACGAAGTTGCCCTCGGACAATCTTTCGCCAAATTTTGCTGACCTTTTTTTTGTCGAACAGACCAGATAAAGCATCTTTTCGAAGTTGTCTGAATCGTTCTGTAAGCATTATCAGCTAACTCGTATCGTCTAACCAGTTATTCTATTGTTTTCTGCATAATATTCGAAAAAAATATCAATCGACAAGAAAAAAACGGCATTGTATGTATTTTCTAGCTACATAACTCCACAATAAAGATGTTATATAGAAAGCTGTTATGTCACAATGATACCCATTCCCCAAAATATAAACACCCTCTATAGCGCTCTGCTTATTCAAACCCTAATTGAGCGTAAACAAAATGAAAAAAGCTAATTATTGTTTAATATTTCAGAACATAACATACGATCAAGTTAGCATGTTATAATTAGTGTATACGTGCGTTATAAACTTCTGAATCAAATTTTCATTTTGTTTGCCCTGCGGGAAAGCCGATGATACGCCATCTTCTTTGTTGTCAAAAGCTCGCAGTAGCTTACTACGGCTGGTACCTTTCCGAGAGATAGATGTTGGGCAGGCGAGCGAGCCTTAT
>CAZBOB010000420.1:0-1406 GCA_964492995.1 uncultured Desulfobacteraceae bacterium
TCCTTTTTGTTCAGAATTCGGATTAAGGAGATATTTTGCAGATTAAGGTCGGCAAGTATTTTTTCAACAGACTTAATCTGGTCTTTAAAACGAGGATTGCTGATATCGATCACATGCAAAAGGAGGTCTGCATTTTCAAGTTCTTCTAAGGTCGCACGAAAAGCAACTATAAGGTCTTTGGGGAGGTTTTTGATAAATCCCACCGTATCCGTAATGATGACCTCTATATCTCTCGGAAATTTAAGGCGCCTGCTGGAAGGATCCAATGTAGCAAAAAGTCGGCTTTCAGCCCGAACGTTACTCTTTGTAAGGGTATTCAGCAGAGTAGATTTCCCGGCATTGGTATACCCTATAATGGAAATAACAGCCAATCCCTTTTTAGTACGTTTTGCCCTTTGCTGCTTTCTCTGTTTCATTACAAGGCACAACTCATTTTCCAACCGTACTATCCGGTTACGCACCCGCCTGCGGTTTATTTCCAGCTTTGTTTCTCCCGGCCCGCGACCGCCGATACCACCGGTCAAACGTGACATGGCGGTGTTTTTTGTAATAAGTCGTGGAAGCAGGTATTTTAGCTGGGCAAGCTCGACTTGAAGTTTCCCTTCCTTTGATTGGGCCCGTTGAGAAAAAATATCAAGAATTAATTGGGTTCTGTCAATTACTTTCAAATCTATCTTATTCGTAATCGACCGGATTTGGGACGGGTTTAATTCTTGATCGAAAATTATCAATGTTGCTCCTTTCTGAAGTGCCAGAATGATCAGATCTTGAAGCTTTCCCATGCCCATAAGGAATCTGGTATTTAGTTTTCGGCGTTGCTGCAGCACCGTTCCGACGATCTCGATGCCACTCGATGCAGCCAGATCTTCCAGCTCTGCCAAAGAAGCCATGGCGGCATGTCTGGAGATCGTCGTAACACTGATTAGGAGCGCTCTTTCTTTTGCTGTATCTGCTTCAAACAAAGACGTTATATGGGCGAGCTCTGTTTCAAGTGACTGGATAAGGTCTATACATCCGATATCGAGTTGGTTGGGATTCAAGGGCTTTAAGATCTCAAACGGCTTTCCGGCTGAACTTTTTGGTAAGATATAAGCTGCATGAACCCGATGAAGGTAACCCTTCCGGGTCATTGTGATTGCAGCCATGATGTCGAGTCTTAAAAGGGCAAGGTCGGTGAGGTCTTCTCTTGTCAGTGGTTCACTATTAAGATGGGTGTGTATGCATCTTAGCCCTTTTAGACGACCGGGTGCCACGCGATATTCACTGGTATCCGGGATTACAATACCATGATGGTTTCCCACAATGACATAGACTATCTTCCCCTGCCGGTTTATAAGAAGGCCTATCTGACGGCGAATTTCATGGGAGAGCCTGCTTATATCACGGGCAAGTTCCAAGGTGATAAG
>CAZBOB010000421.1:0-1404 GCA_964492995.1 uncultured Desulfobacteraceae bacterium
TTACTTGAAAAGATGAACATCGAACATCGAACGTCCAACATCGAATGTTGAATGGGGAAAAAAGGACTTTGTTCATAAACTTCGTATCTCATTAAAAGAACTTAGGGAGACCCAAAGATGGTTAAAACTTATTCAAAAGGTACCATTAATTAAAAAACCTGAACTATTAGATGATATTTTAGAGGAAACAGAAGAATTAATTAAGATTTTTGTTACGAGTATCAAAACGGCTGAAATGAAAAAGAAATAGCTGCTGAATGTTCGGTATTGGATGTTTGTTTTTCATTCGACGTTGGACGTTCGATGTTCGATGTTTACCCGCCTTCGGCGGCGCCAGAGGCGACCAGGGTTCGATGTTCATCTTTTAGAACAACCCCGTACGGCATAAATGTAACCTGTGAATGTTTACAAAACAACTTAACGCTTATGGGACTTCGCCTCAAAGGAGAAGAAAGTAATGCCTCGAACTATTCAGGGGAATATCCCAAAGGATATCGTAAGCGGCATTGCGATCACAAGCCTTATATTTGCAATATCAGTTTATATTCCAATTTTCGGGTTCGTTTGTTCTCTGTTTATTCCCCTGCCGATTCTTTTCTATCGCTCAAAACTTGGCAGAGCAACCGGCGCTATCATCCCGATTTTAACCATCATAGTGATGGTCGCTGTTCTCGGCGGGTTATCAATTGACATTTTGTTCTTTGTTGAACTGCTTTTGCTCGGCTTTGTCCTGAGTGAACTTATTGAGCTGAATCTTTCCATTGAGAAGACAATGCTATATACATGCGGTTCCGTGATATTTATAGGGATCGTCGGCTTGCTCTTTTACAATAATTTATCAAACAAAGGGTTTTACGCCCTTGTATCAGAATATGTATCCAAAAACCTCATACTTACATTAGAAATTTATAAAAACATGGGGGTATCGCAGGAAGGTATCCACATGATTTCAAATTCACTGGAAAATATCGAGTATGTTCTGATTAGAATCATTCCTGCGCTTGTAGTGGCTTCAACTTTATTTGTATCCTGGACAAATTTGCTGGTCGCAAAACCGATATTAAAAAGACATGGATTCTTTTACCCTTCATTTGGATCCCTCAAGCACTGGAAGGCACCGGAATTTCTTGTATGGGGTATCATCGGCTGCGGCCTTCTGCTCCTTTTGCCTGAGAGAACTTTTAAATTTTTCGGCTTAAACGGCCTTTTAATCATGTTAACCATATATTTTTTCCAAGGGATTGCCATTGTATCGTTCTATTTTGAGAAAAAAAAATTTCCCCGTATGCTCAGGGTTTTTTTATACAGTCTTATTGCCCTGCAGCAGGTAGTACTGCTCGTTATAATAGGGCTTGGCTTTTTTGATATGTGGCTAAATTTTAGAAAATTAGAACATAGCCCGGG
>CAZBOB010000422.1:0-1397 GCA_964492995.1 uncultured Desulfobacteraceae bacterium
AAATAAACCTGTTGACTTTTTCTCAAGATTTCGTTGAAAGTAGCAGACACAATTTATCAGGTCAAGCAGGCTTTTTTAATAATGGCACAGCAAAGAACCCTCAAACAGCTTTCAAAGCTCATATCGTATATGCTTGGACATAAACCCGCTGAGTTCGGCCTAGTCCCGGACCGGGATGGATTTGTAAAAATCAAGGAATTTTTAAAAGCCGTCTGTGAAGAGGAAGAGTTAAGATATATTCACAGATCACATATCGATGAAATCCTTATTACCCTGTCACATCCTCCTGTTGAAATCAAAGACAATTATATACGCGCAACCCATCGTGATAAGTTGCCCAAGCACAACCCGGCCCAAAACCTTCCCAAGCTCCTTTATACCTGTGTGAGGAGAAAAGCTTACCCATTTGTTTTGGTTAAAGGGATATTTCCTATGGACTTTGGCCATGTGATCCTTTCATCTGTGCCTGAAATGGCGGAAAGGATGGGGAAACGAAAAGACCAGATGCCGGTACTCCTCACGGTCCAGACCCGGAAATCCCTTGAAAAAGGGACGCTATTTTATGAAGCCGGAGATACGCTATACCTGGCCGATTCTATCCAGACAGATTGTTTTACAGGCCCTGCCCTGCCCAAACAAAAGGAGGCCGCCATAATAAAAGAGGCTTTGGCAGAAAAAAGAGAACAGAAATTTCCGGGCAGTTTTATTATGGATCTAAAGGATAAAAATGATCATAAAAAGGCATCTCGGCGAAAAAAGAAAAGCAAAGAGACCGCCTGGAATAAAGATCTAAAAAAGCACAGAAAACAAAAGAGAGAACGCCCACCTTGGCGAAAGTAAACCCTATCGCTGCATAAACAACCCATCGGATTATACGTTAAACGACTGGAACAAAGGCTTTGCGCTAATTGGAGTAACTATCATGAAATCCAACCGTTGGTAACATCCAAAGAAAACACTTTTTTGCTGTGTTGTTTACCATTTAGGAACGCCGAGGATACCGCATCTCCTGCGTTATCAAGACCTTGCGGTAGACGACTACAGCTGTGGCCTTGATGCCTTGGACCTGTGGTTTCCTCGACGTTTGCAACGATAGGTTAACGAACGCTATTGAAAAATGACGATAAAAAAATTGACAACCTTTTTTAAAGTTGATACGAAAATTACACCCGTGATAATTTGTGGGCCGTTAGCTCAACTAGGCAGAGCACCTGACTCTTAATCAGTAGGTTATAGGTTCGATTCCTATACGGCCCACCACTCAATACAGACTTCTTCGACAGTTTCCTTTACCAACTTTCCATCCTCCTAAATTCGCTTCCGAACTTTTTGGCAAGGGTCATGGGTCTCCTCAGGAATGGCTTCAACGGCATGTCCGTTTTTATCATAATATATCA
>CAZBOB010000423.1:0-1383 GCA_964492995.1 uncultured Desulfobacteraceae bacterium
GATGTTAAAGACTTTATGAATGAACTCAAGGGATTCCACGAACAATTTGCTGACTGTTTTCACCGAAGCGAATCCAGGGATCACTTTTTCAAGTACATGGCAGGGCAATTCAGCGAATTGGAACGTAAATCCATCGAACCGATAGCGCTGGCCGTCGAAGACGGTAATGTAAGGGCCATGCAAAGATTTATCAGTGTTGCACAATGGGATGACGAAAAAATTATATCCAAATATCGTAGTCATGTTTACGATGACCTTGGCAGTTCCGATGCCGCTATTATTTTTGATGAGTCAGGCTTCCTCAAAAAAGGTCAAGATTCTGTAGGTGTGGCCCGACAGTATTGTGGCTCCGCCGGAAAAGTCGACAATTGTCAAGTCGGTGTTTTTGCCGGGTATGTATCTGAAAGGGGCTATGCTCTTATCGACAAACGTCTATTTATTCCTGAACAATGGTTTACGGACGAATACAAAGGCCGCCGGAAAAAATGCGATCTGCCCGAAGATATCGCTTTTAAGACCAAGCCCCAATTGGCCGCTGAGATGCTTCAGGCGGTTTACCAAGAAAAAATACTGCCTTTCAAGTATGTATTGACTGACAGCATTTACGGTGAGAGCCCCGAGTTTATAAAGGCAGTTGAAGCCCTGCCAGAGGTAACTTACCTGGTATCAGTTACAAAAAGCACTCAATGTTGGCTCAAACGCCCAATGACCATTACTAAAAAATACCGCTGGGGCGGTAAAGCCCGGACCAAAACAGTTTTGGCCGACAAAGACAGCAAGCCCATAAGGGTTGATGAATTGGCCAAAAATATCAACGATTACTTTTGGTATCGGCGTCAAGTGTCCGAGGGCACCAAAGGACCAATAATATACGAGTTTACTCGACGCCAGGTGATCTTGTCAATTGATGGGCTTCCACAAAAACCTGTATGGTTGCTTATTCGACGCACGCTCGGTGAAAAACCCAAATATTCATTTTTTTTGAGTAACGCCGCCACTAGTGTGCGATTAAAAACCCTGGTTTGGCTAAGTGGTCTGCGTTGGGCTATTGAACAATGCTTCGAAGAAACCAAAAGCGAGTTGGGCATGGATCATTATGAGGTGCGCAAATTCATGGGATGGCACCACCACATATTAACCTGCATGCTGGCTCATTTTTTCCTCTGGCACCTGAAAATCAGGATGGGGAAAAAAAGCACCGTCTATTACGCTATCGCAGCTTAGAATGTTGCTCAAGCTACTGCTGCCAATGAAAAAACATACTTTAAAATCCCTTATCCAAGAGGTCATATGGATACAAAACAAAAACCATCAAGCAGCCTTGTCACATCGACGTAGGCGTGAATGCGAACTTCTTAAATTGGATTAAGTAACGTTGTAGGG
>CAZBOB010000424.1:0-1383 GCA_964492995.1 uncultured Desulfobacteraceae bacterium
GTTGTGCTGAATACCATACCAATTAAAACGAAGGAGGATACGATGCCTATAGATAAAAATAGCAAGGCACAGGCTGTACGAGATTACGTCGCTGAACATCCAAAGGCTTCAGCTCAAGAGGTGGTTGATGCTCTTGCCGAGCAAAACATCACTATCAAGGTGCCTTATGTGTATAAGGTTAAGTCCAAGAGCCCTAAGCCGAAAGCGACTTCCCCCAAGAAGACCAAATCAACCTCCAAATCAGCCTCAAGCAAGCAGTGGACGTTCCCGAAAAATACATTGGAGGACGCTATTCGAATTCCCAAGTCCATAGAGGAAAAAAACGCTGGCAATCCAATGCGTGCGACAGAACTGACAAAGGCGGTCGGATTAAAGAGAGCAAATGACTGGCGTTTTCTTGATCAACTCCGATCTGCTAATCAGTACGGTTTGGTATCGGGCACAGGGAAGACCGCCCTGGTAAGAATGGAAAAGCTCGGGCAAGATATCATCGTTCCAGCTTCGCCAAGGCAAAGGCAGGAAGCTCTGCTTGCCGCCTTCAATAACGTCCCTGACTTCAAGGCGGTTGCAGATTTCTATGGCGACAAGAAGATACCCGAAGACGAGTTCTTCCTGAACACACTCACGAGGGAATTCAAGATCCCACGTGATCGAGTCGATGCATTCTCCCAGGTCTTTCTCGCAAACTTAGACTACCTGCGCGCCTTCGCGGTTGCCAGCAAGGATATGCCCACGGCCGACAGTGCAAAGATCAAGGTAGGTGACGATGAGGCCACCGAAAAGGCATTAGTCGAACGGACGATCGCGAAGCGACCTCACGTGCGAGAATTTCTCGATACATGCTTTGTGATGATGCCGTTCGGTGATTGGTCCGATAGATACTATCAAGACATCTACGTTCCAGCGATTCGGGAGGCAGGGTTTGAACCCATTCGGGCAGATGAACTTTTCAGCACTGGCAGTGTTGTTGAGCAAATTTGGGAGCAAGTTCAAAAAGCAAAGGTTCTCCTTGCAGACTTGACTGGGCGCAATGCCAACGTTTTCTATGAACTGGGTTTAGCACACGCGGCAAGGAAGCCTGTCGTCTTCGCGGCCCCACAGGTTGAAGATGTTCCCTTTGACCTTCGCCACCTTCGGGTCATCATTTATGAGGTGCGTGAGCCTGACTGGTCGACCAAGCTCCGCACGAGTGTTACCGATTACTTGAAGAACGCTTTCAAAGATCCCGAGAAGTCTATCCCACATCCGTTTAGAGGAGAACCGGAAGACTGAAGAAGCACAACAAGGCTAATTCAGCCGACGCATAAAGCCGCGCGGCTGATTAGCGTCGTTGTGCCGCAAAGAAAACAGGATAAATGATCTTACTGCAATAAAATAATCATG
>CAZBOB010000425.1:0-1356 GCA_964492995.1 uncultured Desulfobacteraceae bacterium
TGGAAAAATCTTGCCGGGATTTAATATCCCTTTAGGGTCAAAAACCTTTTTTATTTTTTTCATCAGATTAAGCTCAACAGAACCGATCTCTTTTTCGATGTATGCGGCTTTTGTTATTCCGACCCCATGCTCACCAGAAATTGTGCCCCCGAGTTTGAGGGTATAGTCGAACAGGACGTCAATTGCGTACTCAGCTTTTTTCAGTTCCGTTTTATTCTTCTTGTCAAGCATTATATTAAAATGGATGTTCCCGTCACCGGCATGCCCGAAACTTACCATTGTAAGCCCGGTTTCCTCCTTTAAGGAATTTATCTTTCTAACCATATCAGGAATTTTGCTTCTTGGGACAACGATATCCTCATTGATCTTATCCGGAGCAAACTGGAACAGGGCCGGAGATATGGCCTTGCGTGCTTTCCAGAGATTATCAGCCTCTTCTTTGGTCTCGGCTATTTTAATATTCTTTGCGCCCACGGACATGCACACTGTTTTTAATTCCTTTATGATCATATCGGTCTCATCGACTTTTCCGTCCACTTCTATCAGCAGTAACGCTTCGGCTTCAACCGGCAGACCGATCTTAAGCCGGCTTTCTACACACCGAATTGAAGCATTATCCATAAATTCAATAGTTCGAGGGATGATACCGCGTCTAATGACTTCTGAAACCGTCTCCGCTGCAGTCTCTAGCTTGTCGAAAACAGCCGTCATAGCTCTTACAGCTTCGGGAAGGGGCAACAGCCGCAATGTCATCTTGGTAATTATCCCTAAAGTCCCTTCGGATCCGATAAGAAGCCTGGTCAGATCATATCCCACCACCCCCTTGGAGGTCTGCACCCCGGTGTGTATAATTTCACCGGTTGGAAGGACAGCTTCAAGTCCCAGCACATAATCCCTGGTAACACCATATTTAACCGCTCGGGGGCCCCCTGCACATTCTGCCATATTTCCGCCCAGAGTAGCAAATTCCGAACTCGCCGGATCAGGTGGATAGAAAAGTCCCTCTCTTTCAACAGCCCGGTGAAAACGTCCGGTAACAACACCGGGTTCCACATGGGCGATAAGATTGCCCTTATCAATTTCAAGAATACGACTAAAACGAGCCATCACAAGTATTACCCCGCCGCTGACGGCAAGAGAACCGCCGGTCATCCCGGAACCGGAACCGCGAGGAATTACAAAGAAACCCTCTGAGTTGGCAAGATTTAATACGGCGGATACTTCTTTTGTATTGCCAGGAAATAAGACAGCATCGGGAAGATAGGTGCGGGCAGTTGCATCGTATGCATAGCAGACAAGATCCTCTTTTTTCCTGCTACAGCTGGATTTCCCCACTATATTTTGAAGTTTTCTGAA
>CAZBOB010000426.1:0-1348 GCA_964492995.1 uncultured Desulfobacteraceae bacterium
TCATAGGGGACGTTGATGCAGAACATGCACAGATCCGCTTTCACAGTTATATGATATTTGCGGGACGCCCAGATAAGGCACGTGGCGCGGAGCGCCAGTTGTTGGTTGTTAGTTGAGCACGGAGTGCTTGTTGTTGGCCCAGTGAAATACGTTTCACTGTCACTTGCGTGAATTTCACGGGCTGAAGTTGTTGGTTCTTAGTTCTTGGCAAGGCGCGTTGCGCGGGACGCGATGCGCCAAGGGAACAAACGGGACTCCTATGATTTCATGCGTTTCTTCTATTGAATCCCCGCGTCGGGGGAATCTGGAGAATCCAGAGCAATGGTGAAATATTGACATTTACTTTTTAGTTGCTTGATGCCGGTTGCTCGCTGCCGGTTGCAAAAATACTGGATACTTGTTGCTGGTTGTTTGATTATGAATGTTTGGATTGGAAATTGGCTATTGATATTGTAACGAAGGATATCCTTGATTTGGAAATCTTGTGAAATCTTTGGTATGTTTATTATTTTATAAGTTTCTATGATATTAATATCAAGTTATGGGTAATGGATACTTCTTCCGGGTTGCTGGATGACATCGTGAAGAAGCATGTTTTATTGGCCCTGGTTAAATAGTCCTTCGGAATTGAACGGGGTAAATTTGGTTGGTTATATTCCATTATTTATTTCTCGAAGACATCACCAGGCAAATCAAACTTGTCAATTATATCGCCAAGTGCATATGGAAGAATAAGTGTCTTCTTGCCATGAGATTTCACTGGATAGGATTTATGAGTTTCGGGGTCATAAAACTTCGGATGTCTGCCTTTGCCGGTTATGTAAATGATGCCATACTTTTTAAGAATTCTTATGACTTTTCTAAGTTCCAGTGGTTTAGGCATGACTAATTTCGGTAGGAGACCGTTCCATATTCTTGTATGAAATCGATCTTAACGATTTTCTCAGAGAACGTTTCATTTTCCCAACGGAATGTTTTGTTTCCTGTTCGTTGAACATCCTCCAATACTTACCATGTGCTGGATCAAAAATTGTATTGATGGCATCGTTTTCTATGGCTGTCAGTATATATTCCTTAATGGACTCTGCTAATGAATTTAGAGCGTCTTTAACATCCGTACCGTGAGAAGAAACCGTAAAATCCAGACAACGCGCTACAACAACATCGTTCTCTTGGGTTAACAAAATATGAAGCTCCGGACTTTCCCAAATATCGCCTAATTTTATCTTTATTCTTTCAGCTTTCATACTTTTCATGAATACCCCCTGAACATGGGTTTAAAGTCAGCCAAAAATAGCATGTCTTTCTTTGAGAATAGGTTTATTTAAAACTAAACTAACATAGATTT
>CAZBOB010000427.1:0-1335 GCA_964492995.1 uncultured Desulfobacteraceae bacterium
GTAGGCGTGAATGCGAACTTCTTAAATTGGATTAAGTAACGTTGTAGGGTTAATATTGTTCCTCTTTCTCGACCTGGCCGGGGCTCTCCTACATCTCTGATCTGATGCAGACATATAGTGAAAAGTTCAATTTTTTAAAATATTGTATTAATAGGTTGTGCACGTTAAGCACGAACGTCCGCAAAGAACAGCCGGGTTAGCACTACCTTAGTGCTCTGATTCGTAAGTTCGATGACATATTTTTTTTATATTGTTTCACCGCCCGCTTTGCTTGAGACGCAAAGGCCGCAGAGTTAAATAATATTTCTTTTGCCGTTGAGGGGACGGCAAAAGAAAACAACTCATCCTTTATAAAAGTAATATTGTATTGAAATACAAATGGTTATTTCTTTATCCCACAGGGATGCATGTTTTTGCTTTCCGGCCTCTCAGCGGAAAGCAAAAAAGAAACAAATTCTCTGAGACCTCTGCGACTCAGCGGTGATTTTAAGTTATCCAATTATAATACGATACCGTAGTATTTAAGAATACATGTACTTAGGAAGTTAAGACATCTAATGGACTATACTAAAGCAATAGATCGAGTTTATGAACATCTTGAAAATGATCATGTGGACAAGGCTGTTATGACGTGCTTAAGGATTGCACGTGATCAGCAAGATCATCTTTTTACGGCTGTTTTCTTACGTGAATTTTACCCAGGAAGGCGGGAGTTTATTCGCGTTCTTTACGATGATACAAGCCACCTTAAAAAAGATGAACAGAAGTTTCTTGATGAAACATCACTTGAGTATTGGCTCGATACTCATACACTTGATATCAGCCTGCCAACTAATGATAAGGGCGAGGAGCAAAAGGTCTTGGCAATTGGCGTTGGTGAGATAAAACCAGAACTCGAGCGATGGGAACGTTCAATACAAGATTTAAAACTACCATCTGGTATGGGCGAATTTGATACTGCTGCCTTTACAGATAGATACACTTATAAAAAAGAATGGATTAGGTTTCGCATTAGAGCGGTTCATACAATCAAGGAACGAATCAAAACAAGGTGTCTAAATTACGCGATTCGCATAGAGCGGCAGCTCCAAGCCCAAAAAAAAACGGAGAGTTTTTTACAAGAAAGTCATAATGAAGTAAACAATTATTTTAAAGCACATTCAAAAGATGTGTACACTAAGCTACAGAAAGCCGCACAGCTTGTAGACTCTAAAGAAACGGAGGATTATTCTCTTTTGCTCACTCAGGTTCGGCGCGCCATCAAAGCTGCAGCAGACTTCTTGGGAGCATTACCAGTTTGTTAATGAATTGTGCTGCTCTGTTAAGAAAAAAGTT
>CAZBOB010000428.1:0-1325 GCA_964492995.1 uncultured Desulfobacteraceae bacterium
AAGAACAAATAGATCGTGGACTGTCTTTGATTCACACGATATCTGCTAAACTAGATTCGTTTTCCTTGATAATTGCTTTTTATATTAATCGTGACCCAATTATTAAACTGGTTGACGATGTAAAGACGTTATCAGAATTTTATATCCGGCATCTGGATCGTTGGGTAATTTTGACCGAATCCGTTGAAGAATTTACAAAAAATCTTCCTGAATTAAAAAACAAATCAGATATAATAACGGCTTTTGACAGACTAAAGCAGATTTTATCAACATCTCAACCCTATGACATGGTGGAAGAAGCATGGGAATTATACAAAAAAATTAAAATCTATAATGATATCATTGTTAAAAATAAGACAGAACAATATCGTATGGAAGTGTTAACAATGCTTGACCATATGATTGAAAAAATGAAAAATCATCTCGAAGCGCATAAAGCAGGGCCGGATTTGCGAAACAAATTTCTATATTCTCTAAGAATGATATCCAAAAATATTCGTAAGGCCAAAGATATTGAAACTATAAATCGATTAAAAAGCCATGCTCAAGACAAGTTCGATATTTATTGGGAAGCAGTTGAAAATAATCCGTAGGTATCGAGTTTTTTGTCAAGATTTATAGAATCTTCTACAAGTTTGTCCAGTTCATCCCCACGTCTGTGGGTAACTTTTTGCATTTCACTCTGATTGGTTCAATATAACACTCCCGCGCGGGGAGCGACAGTTTTTACCGGCGTTTTTTTCTATGTCTGCCTTGTTTCAATCCACGCTCCCGCACGGGGAGCGACTCGATGATGGAGATTCCCTCCGGGATCTAATCCTGTTTCAATCCACGCTCCCGCACGGGGAGCGACACAAGATCGACCGGGCCGGAATCGTCAAGGGCATGTTTCAATCCACGCTCCCGCACGGGGAGCGACAGCCATGGACTGGCGGACGCCATGGCTGTTTATAAGTTTCAATCCACGCTCCCGCACGGGGAGCGACACCAAATATTGTACTGGCTGATCAACTGTGATTTTGTTTCAATCCACGCTCCCGCACGGGGAGCGACCGGACCAAAAAGTATTCAACCCCGCCCGGATATGGTTTCAATCCACGCTCCCGCACGGGGAGCGACATGCCTCTGGGCGTAAAAAAATCGCGGCACCGCTGTTTCAATCCACGCTCCCGCACGGGGAGCGACCCGGTTGTCGATCACGGTGGTAACCCCCGCCCGGTTTCAATCCACGCTCCCGCACGGGGAGCGACCTTTTCTTAGGGTTATCAGCCCGGAAGATCGGAAGAGCACACGTCTGAACTCCAGTCACGAGGACTTATCGCGTA
>CAZBOB010000429.1:0-1311 GCA_964492995.1 uncultured Desulfobacteraceae bacterium
TTCAAGGCGCAGGGTGTGCAGCCGTAGTAAACTACTGCAAACGCCCTGCAACACAGAAAATGCGGTCAAAGGGGCAATCCCGAAGGGCAAAAATTTTAAAAATTGCTTTTATTTTCATACTCAGCGATATGATGTACCACAAAACATAAACTCTATATGCTAACAGTATAATATAATTATATTTATTTAAACCTTTTAAAATTTGTGTGCAGTTTTTAGGTGAAACAATTAACAGCCATTGCCCTAAGCGGCGGTATAGATTCACTTGTAGCAGCATATCTGTTAAAGGAACAAGGGCATCACCTCATCGGAATTCACTTTATTACCGGATATGAAACCGAAACCCATGACGGTGATAAAAAGGATGCGTGTCATACAATTTCTCACCTTTCGGACCGGCTGGGAATCGAAGTCAAACCATTAGACTGCAGTATTGATTTTAAAAATAAGGTGGTCGATTATTTTACACGAACCTACCAGGCCGGTCAAACCCCCAATCCATGCATGGTATGCAATTCCACAATTAAATTCGGGACTGTTTTCGATTTTGCTTACAAACTGGGCGCATCCATGCTTGCCACGGGTCATTATGCCGAAATAAGCAGAGACAATGAGGGGAGATTTCATCTCTTAAAAGGCGTGGATCCTGAAAAGGAACAGTCTTATTTTTTAGCCCTCATGAGCCAAAAACAGTTGGCATGCACCTTATTTCCTCTTGCAAAAATGACAAAATTTCAAGTTGTTAAACTTGCGCACAAAAAGGGTCTTGAGCCCGTTAGAAAGATAGAAAGCCAGGATGTGTGCTTTATCAGGAATAAAAACTACGGGGAATTTCTTGCGCTTCAAAAGGGATTTGAAGCAAAGCCCGGCCGGATAGTGGATATCAATGGTAATCTGCTCGGCCATCATGGGGGGCTGCATCTTTTTACCATTGGGCAGCGGCGGGGTATCAACCGCCCTTGCTTCGAACCCTATTACGTTGTCAGTATGGACCCCGAAAAAAACCTTCTGACGGTTGGCTTTAAAAAAGATCTACTCTCTTTTGAATGCAGGGTTAACAACATTAACTGGATTAATCAAAAACCAAACTCCCCGATTAACGTCCATACCCGTGTCCGGTACCGTCACAAAGCAGCAGCATCCAAACTATTTCCCGTTAACGAGAAAACCGCAAGGGTTCGGTTTGAAAAACCGCAATCCGCCATAACCCCCGGCCAATGCGCTGTATTTTATCAAGATAACGAGGTTCTGGGCGGTGGGTGGATTGCCCCATAAGCACTAATGAACATCGAACATCGAACGTCCAACATC
>CAZBOB010000430.1:0-1290 GCA_964492995.1 uncultured Desulfobacteraceae bacterium
TTGGTAACGTTCAAAAGTTACGGCATCATGATGTAACCGATGCGATATGAATATTGAAATAGTCTTTGATGCCAAGTTTTTCTTTCCAATATTGCTCCCATTTTTCGCGGGAGTATTGCTTGATCATAATCATCTTGGATAAATTGGTAACCGCCTTATCGGACCACCCCCAGGCAATTCTTTTAAGGCGACGACCGATTTCTCTAAATACCCGTTCCAATAAAGATGTTGTTTTAGGTGCAATGATACCTGTTTTTAGCCATATTTCAATATGGGTAAATAATCGCTCAGAAAGATTATCAAGATAAGCTGCGCCATGGCGATAGCCTTTTTCTCTGAAGGTCTTTATCAATTCGGTGATCTCTTTTTTACTGGCTTCGTATCTGTCTTTTACTTGCTGTTTATCTTCATCTTTGAGAATTTCAAAATCTCCTTCGGGAAGCTCGATGCCAATGAGTTGTTTTAATTTATCCGTTTTAGGTTGACTGTCTTTTTTCTTTAGCCCATCTTCCCAAAGGGCATGATAAAGTCCTCGAGGACCATGCCAGGCACAGCGTTGCGATTGGGCAACATCAGATAGAAAATCGTCAAGTCCTGGCTCGCCATCATAGACAAAAGGAATATTTAAAGCCTTGGCCTGCGTTATTCGTTCTTTGATAATTCGCTCTATTTCAGACCAATCCGTATTGGTAAAACAGCCCAGAGGTTCCACTTGACCCGCCTCGGTAATGCCGATAGCGACTCGAAGTTCTCCTTTGCGTCCCTTTTGCTGTTTAACACCAGTGCCGTCGGCCATCACAGCAGACATCTTCTCGACCTCTACCGAATCTTGATACAGCGTATCAATATCGCTGCCCACAACCATATTATGAATGCCGCCCAAGGATATATCGATGGATCGACCATCAATTAGTCTGCGATAATTGGTATCAATGACCGCTTCAATGACTTCGTGCTCAAAATTCATTTCCTTATGCGCATAAGCACCGATTTTCAAGGCCCTTAACAGCGGACAATACCGAGCTCCGCATTTACAACATTCCACTTCGCGGATAGGTAAAACAAGATCTCCGAATACAGTAGATATTTTCCGGGGTTGTTTGCGATATCCTCTTTTTCGCACCTTACGGCCTCGACAAAATCGCCTGTTAGCATCATCCTTTCGCAGGTGTTGACCCAAACCCTTTCTTTTCTTGCTTGGATAGATATCTGTCCGGCTTAAGCGTTCAGCGATGAGATCGTCATAGCTTTTTAAAATTTGCTCTAAAATTCTGAGCATTAAACGATTCC
>CAZBOB010000431.1:0-1288 GCA_964492995.1 uncultured Desulfobacteraceae bacterium
TAGAGCCTACGCCTCGGAGAGATGAAATTGATAAGACCCATTTCGCCTGATGGCGAAGTCTGAATTTTTGTGTTAATGCATATTTTGAAACAATGGTAAGGATGTATTTGCATTTTGATATAATGAAAAAGTTATTATCTTTTAAAAAAGATTCATTTTTGCTAAGAAAAATCTGAGAAACGCATACAATCATACCTGTCCTAAAGATTTTCTCAAGAGTGGAGGGAAAGATGACAATAATGACAATAGAGCTGCCTGAAACAGTATTTTCTGCCTTGCGCAGAGCACCGACAGAATTTGTTCAGGAGATGCGTATAGAAGCGGCAACTCAATGGTACGCCCAGCAGCGTATCTCACAGGAAAAAGGTGCGGAAATCGCTGGGATCAGCCGGGCGGAATTTATTAATGAGTTAGCGCGTCGGCAAATTCCGGTTGATCAGGTGAATTTTGAGGAGCTGATGGAGGAAATTCAGCGTGATTGATGCTTGGGTCGTCAATGCTTCGCCAATCATTTTGTATGGTCGTATCGGCAGACTTGATGTGATTGAGCGTCTTGCCCCAAGCGTGATTGTTCCAGCAACAGTTATTGAAGAAATTCGGAAAGGCGTACATAAGGATAATACTGCCAGGCAGGCGATAACTTGGGCAGAACAGTACAAACACCCTGACATCGAGATACCATCCAGTGTTGAACGCTGGGATCTTGGACAAGGAGAATCTCAAGTTATCAGCATCAGTTTGCAAGGTGAACGATGGGCTGTGCTCGATGACAGGATGGCGCGCCGTTGCGTCAATGCTCATGGTTTCCAGATGACCGGATCGCTTGGAATCATTCTGAGGGCCAAAAATTCGGGTATAATTAATGCTGCGAGGCCCTGGGTATACAAACTCAAGGACGAGGGTATGTACGTAGACGTCGGTCTTGTTGAGAGAGTACTATCGGCCATTGGTGAAGGGAAATAAAAGAGGTAAAAAAAGTCTGAGCTAGTGAGCTCTTACACTGTGTTATTGATCGAATGCCAAGACCGATTGACAAAAAACGTATAAACTGTATGTCCATTATATACTAGAAAGGAATCGGCGACCCCGGCAAAAAATTTATCCCGTTAAATAGGGTTTCCTTTGGGAAATTTAACCGGGATGAAAAATTATGAAAAAATAATTTAGACCCCAGTTAAATTCGCGTTGCTTGTTTTCTACGAAAAATTTAACCCCGATGAAATGGCCTGCGATCCATTATTAATAAGTTTTACATTCAGCGGGATAAAGATTTCATTGGGCCCCGATA
>CAZBOB010000432.1:0-1283 GCA_964492995.1 uncultured Desulfobacteraceae bacterium
TGGTTACAATTAATTGTAAATATATTATATAAGCTTAATTGCAGGTTTTAGGTTAGACTATAAAGACAGCAGGGCAATAGATCATAAGAAACGACATGAAATCGCGAAAGATGTTTCGGCATTCGCCAATTCTGACGGGGGCATTCTGATTTACGGGATTAAAGAGGAAGACCATTTACCGAAAATTCTTGATAAAGGAGTGGAACACGACAAATACTCAAGGGAATGGATTGAAGAAGTAATATCAAGCAATGTAAATCCCAAAATTGAAAATTTAAAGATTGTTCAAATACCATTTGACGATAGATTTTCAGCTTTTGCCATTGAAATTCCGAAAAGCTATCGAGCGCCACATCAGGAGCAGTCTTCAAAAAGATACTATAAAAGATACAATTTTAAATCTCAGCCTATGGAAGACTATGAAATAAAAGATATAGGTGGCAGAGCTATCGCTGTTAGCCCGTTGATTAATGTTGACATCTCAATTCGGCATGGAGTTATGGTGTATTTAGAAATTTCAAATATTGGCACATTACCAGCAGAAAACGTAAAATTTCGTTTTTCGAAAGAGATGACATGGCGCAGTAATGAATCGACCCCATCGTTGATTGTTAAAGGATCTAAATATTTTCCACCAAATCGTAAGTACCAAATTTTTTATAATACATTCCAAGAAATTTTTTCTGAGAAAAATACTATCAATTCAAACTTTGATGTAACAACTACCTATTTTCACCCCCAGATCAGAGAGAGAATAAGTGATACTTTTCATATCGATCTGATGGACTACTATCACACAAGTGTTAATGAATCAGAGATATACGAACAAGGGAAAAAGATTGAAAAATCAATAAATGATCTATCTTCAAACATGAAAAAACTCTCTGATCTTTTAAAAGATATTAGCTCAATATCCGGGCCAACCGGTTTGGACCTGTCAATTACCACATTACGAAATTTGAAACACATATTGAAAAATACAGAAACATACGAAAAAATTAACCCTCTATTTTGTTCCCACGAAATTTTTCAGGAAGTTTTAGGCGTTGATGCGACAACCGCATTTAACATTAGGAACCATTTCTGGGGTAAAAATAAAATTGAGGGTATCAGTGAAATAAATGGAATGACTGAAGAGATAATCGAATTATTTAAAAAACATTTCCGAACTGATGACACATAACCTCACTAATTCAGCCGACACAAAAAACCGTGCGGCTGATTAGCCCGAACCCCGCAGTAAGATGCTAAGTTAGGCGCAATTAGATTGGCGTTTTCTGATA
>CAZBOB010000433.1:0-1266 GCA_964492995.1 uncultured Desulfobacteraceae bacterium
ATGGATCTGGAACTTGCAAAAAAAATCGGTATCGCTGCTGCTTATAAAGGCCAGAGGGTGCTTCTATCGCACTATGGCAGGGGGAAATCCAAAGTCGATAAAAAGGGGGTCATTGATCTTATTACAGAAGCGGATGCCAAATCCGAAAAGACAATCATAGGAACGATTAAAAAAGCCTTCCCTGATCATACGATCCTGGCAGAAGAAAGCGGTCTGAACAAAGGCAAAGCTGATTATAAATGGATTGTCGATCCTCTGGATGGTACGACAAATTTTGCTCATCAGCTCGGTCTTTTCTCTATTTCCATAGCTTTTGCTTTGGGCGGTGATACAGTTATCGGCATTGTCTTAAGCCCGGTAACAGGAGAACTCTTTACTGCCGTAAAAGGCAAAGGCGCCGAACTCAACGGCCGCCCTATCAAAGTCTCTAACGCACAAAAAGTTTCAGAGAGTTTACTGGTCACGGGGTTCCCTTATGATCTGATAGATTGTTTCGATCCCCTGATGACCCGTTTTTCAAAATGCTTGAAAGCCTCTCAGGGAGTACGTAGACTCGGATCAGCTGCCATCGACCTTTGTTTTGTAGCCTGTGGGCGATTTGACGGATTCTGGGAACAGAATTTAAAGCCCTGGGACACCGCGGCCGGGGAATTGATTGCAAGAGAAGCAGGAGCGACCATAACAGATTTCTCAAATAAACCGTTTAATATTTACAAAAAGGAAATTCTTGCAACCAACAGTCACGTTCATGAGGAAATGCTTTCATTGTTGGATTTAAAGGATAAAACATGAAAAAGGAATTAATGAATAAAATCTCTTTTGACAATCATCTTGGATGTTTCGGTAATTTCAATATTGAGGATCCGATCTGTAGAAAGCTTTGTGCGTTAAGGCTGCGTTGTGCCATAGATCGCAATAAAAATACCCGGATGGAGCTATTGGAGGATTTGATATCTTCCAGCGAAATGTTTATTAAAATACAGTAACTTTAGTTTTTTCAAAAAATGTAACACTTACGCCTTGTTAAAATAGTTTCGATCGAAGTATAACTGTAAAGGTTCAGCCACAAAGACACCAAAGATCATATTATAATTCTTTTAATGCCATTTTTAATGAGTGACACGTTGAAACAGAAAAAAACTTCATTGCCCTTCTTCGTGCCTTAGTGACTTAGTGGCTGAACGGTTAGCTTTTTTGAAAAATTAAAGAGGTGGAAAAATCTTGCCGGGATTTAATATCCCTTTAGGGTCAAAAACCTTTTTTATT
>CAZBOB010000434.1:0-1265 GCA_964492995.1 uncultured Desulfobacteraceae bacterium
TTCAACTCAAAGAAAAGAAAATTAGCGAGTTGGCTCTTTTGGCCAAAGATTTCAAAATTGACGGAGCGGCCGGAATGAGAAAACAGGATCTTATTTTTGCCCTGTTACAAGCAGAAATTGAAAAGACCGGTTTGATATTCGGGGAAGGCACACTCGAAATACTGCCGGACGGATTCGGATTTTTGCGGGCACCGAATTACAATTACCTGCCGGGACCGGATGATATTTATGTGTCACCCTCGCAGATACGCCGATTCAATTTAAGAACCGGAGATACGGTGTCCGGGCAGATTCGTCAACCCAAGGAGACGGAACGGTATTTTGCCCTGTTAAAGGTCGAGGCGGTTAACTATGAAGATCCGGAGGTTTCCAGGGAAAAAATTCTTTTTGACAATTTGACGCCGCTATATCCTGACAGAAAGATACTGCTTGAATGCGATTCTGATAATTATTCCATGAGAATAATGGACCTTTTGACTCCCACGGGCTTTGGCCAAAGAGGTTTGATCGTCTCGCCCCCCAGGTCCGGTAAAACAATGCTTTTGCAGTCCATTGCCAACAGTATCAGTGCAAATCATAAAGATATTGTTCTGTTTGTACTTCTTATTGACGAGCGGCCCGAAGAGGTTACGGACATGGATCGATCCGTGGACGGGGAGGTAATCAGTTCCACCTTTGACGAGCCTGCAGAACGGCATGTTCAGGTTGCTGAAATGGTTATCGAGAAGTCCAAGCGCCTGGTGGAACATAAAAAAGATGTGGTTATCCTTCTGGATAGTATAACCCGGCTGGCACGGGCATACAATTCCGTTATCCCCCCAAGCGGGAAGATACTTTCCGGAGGCGTTGATTCAAATGCGCTTCAACGGCCAAAACGTTTTTTCGGAGCCGCCAGAAACATTGAAGAGGGAGGAAGCCTCACCATTATCGCAACCGCCCTGGTTGATACCGGAAGCCGTATGGATGAAGTGATTTTTGAAGAATTCAAGGGCACCGGCAATATGGAAATTCAGTTGGATCGAAGGCTAGCCGATAAGCGGGTATTCCCTGCAATCGATATCAAAAAATCGGGCACTCGCAAGGAAGAGCTTCTTCTGGATCAGGAAACCCTGACGCGTGTCTGGATTTTAAGAAAACTGCTATCTTCCTTAAATCCGGTTGACAGTTTGGAATTTTTGCTCGATAAAATGAATGGAACAAAGGACAATCAAGATTTTCTGAATTCAATGAATGCGTAAAAGAAAAGCAGGAGGTTGAAAATATAT
>CAZBOB010000435.1:0-1254 GCA_964492995.1 uncultured Desulfobacteraceae bacterium
TGATATTGCCCCAAAAAAGTAGACACGGTCAAGCGCAAAGTTTCACCTTCTGTTTTTCATATTCAGCCGGGCAAAGATACTCCAGTGTTGAGTGCCTTCTCTGCCGATTGTAGAACACCTCGATATATTCAAAAATGGAACGCAAGGTATCCTGATGACCTTCATAGCGTTCATGATAAACCAGCTCGGTTTTCATAATACCGAAAAACGACTCGGCTACGGCATTATCCCAGCAGTCCCCTTTGCGGGACATGCTCTGGATGAATTCATGTTTACCGAGCTCTTTGCGAAAATCGTTGCATGCATACTGAACGCCACGATCCGAGTGAAAAACAAGTCCCTTGCCCGGACGACGTCTTCTGATCGCCCGTTTCAACGCCGTGACCACCATCTCATGGCTCAACGAACTGCTCAGCGCCCAGCCGACCACCAGACGGGAGAAAAGATCGATAATCACCGTCAAGTACAGCCAACCCGTGCGGGTAGCCAGATAAGTTATATCCGACACCCACACCCTGTCAGGAGCCTCTGCGGTGAAATTCCGCTCCAGCAGATTCGGCGATACGGCAAAATGATGCTTGCTATCGGTCGTCACCCGGTATTTGCGGCGGATCTTGGAACGAAGGCCCGTATGACGCATCCGCTTGGCCACACGGTTTTTACCGACCCTGCGGCCCCGATCTTGAAGCTCCTGGGTGATCTTGGGGCTGCCATAGCGCCCCTTGCTGTCATCATAGATTTCGCGAATCTCAGCATCCAATCTCTGATTATCAATCGCCCGCTGGCTTGGCTTACGTTTCAGCCATCGGTAATATCCACTGCGAGACACCTCAAGAACTCGGCACATCTCCAAAACACTCCAAACCGTGTGGTGCTCGCTTATGAACCCGAATATCGATGTGGGTCCGTCGAGAAGATGGCCACTGCTTTTTTTAAGATGTCACGCTCCCGGCGAAGTCGTTCATTATCCCGTTTTAACTTACGGACAATTTCGTCATCAGGTTTTAGATGGCCCTTTCCTGGAAATGCTTGTTCACCATCATGTTTGAACTGGCGTTTCCATCGACTGATAACCCCTTGTCCTATGCCAAGATCTCGCTCTATCTTTGAAGCTGAGTTCCCTGGCTCCATGGCAAGGCGTATGGCTTCTAATTTAAACTCTTTATCGTATTTTTTATTACCCATTGTGTCACACCTCCTGCTCTCTTATATAATTTTGCTATTCGGTGTGTCCACTATTTTGGGGTAGGTTCA
>CAZBOB010000436.1:0-1247 GCA_964492995.1 uncultured Desulfobacteraceae bacterium
TGCTTATAAATGCGTCATCCTGGTTATTAAAACCTTCTGATTGCTATTTAAAAAATTATACTTAAATTGAGCGATTGTCGAGGTTGCAGCAGATACAAGGAAGATGTCGTTCCGCTATAGTCAGCTATGCGGGACGGCATCTGACGCAGTAGATGCGGTAAGATCGGCAATCCCGCAGGGTTTCAAATTTTAAAAATATAAATCAATTTAATTCATTAAAAATAAAAGATATTTAATCCCCTTTTAAAATTTGAAACGCTCAGTTTAAGTTATAGTAATTTTCGTGTATAAATCAAGCAGTTTTAGGCTTTCAAATTTTCATAATTTAAAATAGATTATAAACTTGACATTTTTTTCTGCATAAAATAAAATACTAATATAAATCATATTAAAACATAGTTGTGAAAAAGGCAAACTTCTCGAAAGAGTGGGACGCAAAGCCTCCGGCCCGGGAAATATGGGTAGCGGGGTTGCCCGACCAATAGACAAGCAAACATTAAAGTCCATTCTTTCTTTGAGAGAATGGGCTTTTTTCTTTAGGAACACTCAGATAAGGGCTAAGGGGGTCGGACCACGCTAAGTGTCTGATAATTTGTAAAAAGAGCTCTAAAAACAGCCGTCTTTTGGTCTTAAACATACCATTTTGGGTGCAAAATTGAAGGTTTAAGGACTGTGAATTCAAATCATAAGTGCAACCCCTTTGGGGATGAAGGAATGAGTTAACTGCGGTATACTCAGTGGGGGTATTGGGGGGTATTGGGGACGCTCCACAGTTTTACAGTTTTAACAAATCGGTAATGCTGTAATCGTTGGATAAACAGATTTTTTCACCGCGTTTAACCGATAGACTGATGCCCGAAAATGGGGATTGTGCCTGATTCTAGAAACAATCTCGTCTCTCTGCCCATCATTCATCTCCTTTCAGTTTCAAAATTCACTCCACACGGTATAGTCATTTGCAATGGAACTCGCATTTAAGAGGGCCTAAAGAAAAAACAGTAGACAATCCTTTAATACCAATTGTTTAAACGCACCATCATATGTTTAAAAGATGAATTATCTTATTTGCTGTTTTTTCTTAAGGCTCACTAACCTGCTCAAACAGCAAGACATGTTACATTTTATCACCAGTTGGCTCCATAATTTATTGAGAAGTTACTTGAGTGGAACTTAACATCCGAATATCAAACAAAAAATTTATTCAAAATAAATTACGACTTGACATCCAGGTTTTATGAATCGTATAT
>CAZBOB010000437.1:0-1235 GCA_964492995.1 uncultured Desulfobacteraceae bacterium
TCTTTAGACAATATTTATTATGTTGACAGTTTTATTACCAATTTGTAATATCTTTGATAACCTATTGTTTTTAAAAATAATCCCTGTTTGTCAGCGTCGGACCAGATAGTATATTATATTCAATGGGTTAAGATAACTCGCTACATAACTCAATATATGGATATAGAAGCGATGTAAATTTTCAGAATAGATTGACAGATAGAACGAGATTATCGGATTAAATGGGCCTTTGTCAGAGGCCCATTTTTATTTGACGAGAAAGGGCGGTTTGGTTTTGGGTCCGGACCGCCCTTTCTATAAACGAGAATCGTCAGAGATCCTCAACACAGTGTTAAGAATGATACTCTTTGTGACTGTCAATTTCAAGAGACTTTTAAAGCAGCAGCGCGATTATGATTGGCCGCGGCCTAAGATTTGTCCGAGTTGTGCCCAAAGCGGCTTATGGGGACATGGATATGTTATGGCCTATTTTGACGTATTGGCTGTTGGGGTGTTTCTTCGCCGTTATCGCTGTCCGAGTTGTCATTGTGTCATTCGTTTACGGCCTGAAGGATATTTTAGGCGTTTTCAGGCCTCGATTGATACAATCTTTCGCAGTTTAGTCCACCGGTTAGCCAAAGGGCGGTATTTTTGTGCAATTAGCAGGCGGCCCAAAATCAACATTAATTTATATGCCTACTGCATTTTCTGATGAGGACTTATCGGGAAATAGAAGAGACGATTTAAATCCTATTTATGCAGCAAAGCGATTCGGATTTGAAAAAGCTCACATTTTACATACCCGTGATCGAAGGGGAACAGATACAGAGGAATTTGTAAAACCAATTAAAGATGCAAACGCTGTATGGATAACTGGCGGTCGTCAATGGCGACTTGCAGACTTATACTTAAAAACTAAAACTCATGAAGAACTAAAAAATTTACTTAACCGAGGAGGTGTTATCGGAGGCAGTTCCGCATAAAATACGGGACGCTCCACAGATTTACAGTTTTAATTCGATAGTATCTATGCTATGGGGAAGATATGCCAAGAAAAGCGAGGATAGACGCACCCGGTGCATTGCATCATATCATGGCCAGAGGGATCGAGCGTAGAGATATTTTTGAGGATGATTTCGATCGTAATAACTTTCTGGAACGTATTGAAAAAATCATACTTGAAACAGATACCCGTTGCTATGCCTGGGCTTTGATTCCTAACCATTATTTATGTTGAGCTCAACATAAAACATGTT
>CAZBOB010000438.1:0-1226 GCA_964492995.1 uncultured Desulfobacteraceae bacterium
CGAGAAGCATCACCGGGACCAAAAGTCGCAAGGCTTTTGGGATTTGGTGCATGCTCAGGTTATACGGCCCTCTTGAAAGTTCTTAAGTATTTCAAGTAATTCACCTACCGTGCCGAGTTTCAATGTTGAATCTCCAGGTCTCGATGCCGCTAAGGACGCACAAGGCGGTAGCCAGACGACTTCGCCTTTTGTTAGGGGTTTGCCTGATCTGCTGTAGGGTACGTCATGATTAGCCGATGCCATCCACATCTTAACGGCACGTTCGCGCGCTACGCGAAGATTAACCAGTGGTGGTAGCGTTTTGTTTGACACTAGGATAGACAGCGTGTTGGTCTCTGGAACGGGGACTCCCGTCCATACCTTTATGACTTTAGCGATATAGTTCCACCCCGTCGTAATGACGTTGGACGACATAATAGCACGCCCAATAGCTCTTACTTGGGACAACGCTCCACGCCGATGACGCGGGTCAGAGAGACTCGCGACTGTTTCTGACAACTTGAGGTATTGTGGGTCGTTTAACAGCCGATCAAAGGTAGTGATCATCCCAGCCGGTACATCCAGTGGAGGTGTAACGGAGTCGAATTCTAAATCTTCATAGTACGAGAAAAATCCCTCAAGGTTAGCAAGAATGGCACGTGCATCCGGCTGTTGAACAAGTTCGCGAAGTTTTCTCGATGATGACGTAGCCAAATTGGAATCCAGATCGATCTGAAGAGAGTGGTTGAGTCCCAATGCCATGCATTTCACGTCTCGACGAATACGCTGGACGGCTGTGAAGACAGATCGTGGAAGATCGCGTGGCTTGTCAAGTTCACCTGTGTCGCTGTTGATGGCTATCTCAAGTTCTTTCATGAGTGGGTGAAGAATTCGCTCTGCCGTTTCGATCTCTGCAGCATCATCAATAATTATAATGCGTTGCTTGAGAAGTTCGGGGGCTTCTGACAGGGCAGCGACTTCTGGGAATGACTTTGGTATTGCGATTTTTAAGGCTGCAAGGCTGACGAACTCTTCCAACATGTAGGCGAATGATGAAAAGTCGGTGCCGATAAGCACCTCTTCATCGTCTCGTCGAACGCCGATGCGACCAATCGGGAGTGGTTCAAATAGGACTATCGTACCCTTCATTTTAAGTTTCCAACATACTCTCTGTGAGTCTCAGTGTTTACCGTATAACCAACAAACCCCGCAGTTAGCGCAGTTTGCCTTTTATTAATGGGTGTTTA
>CAZBOB010000439.1:0-1217 GCA_964492995.1 uncultured Desulfobacteraceae bacterium
TATTACCCCATACGAAATATCTTTTTCTTTATCGGCGAAGGCCTGGTAATATATATTTCTGTTATATTTGCGTCCTGGATACTCCTTAAAGGCCAATCATTTCCTTTTAGTCTATGGCTGTACTTGAAGATCCTTTTAATCACCTTTATCTGCCAGACATGCCTCTATTATAATGATCTTTATGATTTAAAGGTTACAGACACTTTCTTGGAACTTGGCATACGATTGCTGCAGGCTCTGGGTGCTTCCGCTATTTTTCTTGCCGGTATTTATGTTATCTTCCCACGAGCAATTATCGGACACGGCATTTTTGCTTTAAGCATAGGTTTTGTTATACTCCTTATCGTATCATGGCGTTTTTGCTATAAGCTTATTCTAAATCACGGATTTTTTAACCAGAATATCATTATTCTGGGTTCGGGCGATCTGGCGCAAAATATAATTAAAGAAATAACCCAACGAAAAGACAGTGGATATACTATGTCGGCAAACGTTAAGGAAAATTTGGCAAATAATGATTTCGCAAATGAACAAAACACAGCATCAACCATCTATAAACAAAACTATGAAGGTCTCTGTGATATGGCAGATGAGTTGAACATCAGCAAGATTGTTGTCGCTCTGACCGAAAAAAGAGGTGCATTGCCTACAAAAGAACTGGTAAAGTGTCGTGTAAACGGTATAGAAATCATTGAAGGCGCCAGTTTCTATGAGATGCTTACGGGTAAATTTATTGTTGAACAGATTAATCCTGCATGGCTTATTTTTTCTGAAGGTTTTTACAAATCACGTGCCCGGCGTTTTTTAAAGCGTACCATGGACCTGGTTTTATCTATAGTCCTGCTTATTCTACTTTCGCCGGTAATTATCGCAACCGCTATTTTAATTAAAATCGATTCAAAAGGACCGGTTATTTTTTCACAGGAGAGGCTCGGAGAAAATAAAAAGACATACCTAATTTATAAGTTCCGTTCAATGGTTGCGGATGCTGAAAAACAGAGTGGACCCATCTGGGCTGAAGATAATGATCGCAGGATAACCCGTGTTGGAAGATATATTCGTCAATGGCGTGTGGATGAGATCCCTCAGCTTTGGAATGTTTTTAAAGGAGACATGAGTTTTGTGGGCCCGCGGCCGGAGCGGGAATTTTTTGTGAAAAAATTAGAGGATATTATTCCCTATTTTACAGAACGTTTTTCCGTAAAACCCGGTATAAC
>CAZBOB010000440.1:0-1202 GCA_964492995.1 uncultured Desulfobacteraceae bacterium
ATTCTTACTATCGGCACCAAAAACACCCAGGCAAAGGATCTTGAATTTCTTGATAGTATTTAACCCGTAAAGGTACGAATATTGTTGACACACTGTTTTTTTTAATTTACATAAATTTATTTTTACTACCCCTTGCTCTATTTGTTAGAAGTGGTTTCAAAACCTTCAATCAGGTTCAAAGTCAAGGCGGACCGAGGGATTCAAACGCAGGAATATATTTAATATTTCGAGTATTGAATCCCTCGGTCCAACACAGGAATTGGGCCTGAGGGGAGGTTTTGAAACCACTTCTAGGGCTTTATATCCATAAGGAGGTTATATGAGACGGTACGAAACCATTTTTATTATCGACCCCGATCTATCCGAAGAAGGACGCGCGCCCCTTTTTGAAAGATTAAAAGATCTTTTTCCCCAACATAACGCTCTGCTTGTCGTAATTGACGAATGGGGAGCCAAAAAGCTTGCCTATGAAATCAAGAAGAAGGCTCGTGGTTATTATGTTCGTTTAGATTACTGCGGAACAGGAGTACTCGTTAATGAAATTGAACGATTTTTTCGGATTGATGATCGGGTATTAAAATATATGACGGTCTTGCTCGAAAAAGATGTTGATGTTGAAAGCGTTAAAGAAGAAATGGCCAAGGCCGAAGCCGAGAAAGCCCAACCCGAACAAAGTGATGAATCCGATGCCGTCCAAAATGATGAATCTGATGCTGATACCACGCCTTCCCATGCTCCGGAATATGAAGCTGTAGGGAATGAAACAACATCACCCATAAGTAATACAGAGGAAATATAAAATGGTTGCACCCTTTATCCGCAGAAAAAAAACACCCGGTGGGAACAGAAAAAAGAGAGTATTTCATCGTCGCAAAGTGTGTCGTTTCTGTGCCGACACCAGTCTGGTTATAGATTACAAGGATGTAAAATCACTTCGGTATTTTACAACAGAACGAGGCAAGATCATTCCAAGGCGTATATCCGGAACATGTACAAAACACCAGCGTGCCTTGACTCATGCAATCAAACGTGCACGTACAATTGCCCTTCTGCCTTTCGTTGGAACAATGGACTACAATTGATGATCATAGGGGCTTCGCCCCGTAAGCGCTAAGTTATTTTTTGCGCCGGAAGGACTGTGGAAAATTTACTTGAAAAGATGAACATCGAACATCGAACGTCCAACATCGAATGTTGAATGG
>CAZBOB010000441.1:0-1197 GCA_964492995.1 uncultured Desulfobacteraceae bacterium
AAGCAAGAAACCTGCATTTGAATGTCGAATTGGAAGACTGGCTGGATGCAGCAGACCTACCATCAAATTGAGTGATTGGAATCAAACCTTGATTAGGTTTAGTCGGGATACGGGACGTTGATACAGAACGTGCATAACTTTTACTTTGGTTAAATGGTCTTTGTTGGTCAAATGGTTGAATGTTTGAATTATTCAGCGTTGCCTAACTTCTCCTTTAGAAGTTCATAAATATCTCTCCGATGGCCAACATAATGGATTTCAATGATTTGATGATCTTCCTTAATTTTATAGATAATGCGAAATCTTTTTGCTCGCATTGAAAAATACTCTGAAAGCTCTCTCTCAAGGTGCTTACCGATATAGGGATTTTTGGAAAGAATCTTCAGACGATCTCTAATAATCGATTTGAGATCCGGGTGTAACTGTTTTATCTGATTGCGCGAGGTTGCGGAGTATAGAAGATGATATGGCAACGTTAGCCTCATAGTTGCATAAACAACACGATGAGATTTGTGTAAAACCGCTTAAACCATAGCGTTGTGTTCATTTATTGCCAATATACTGAATTCAACTGTCAGTGATATCCAAAAAGGAATCTTTTTTCACCGTGTTGTTTACCCCATGGGAAAGCCGATGATACCCCATCTCCTTTTTTGTCAAGGGTTCGCAGTAAACGACGGAGGTCTATCCCGCTTACAAGCGGGGCTTCACCCTTGACGCCGCGGATCTGAGGCATCCTCGACTTTTGCAACGTTGAGGTTAGGATTTCCAAACTTCTTTGTCTTTGTAAACACGGCCTGATTTAAAATCATCCGAGGATTGAGCCAATTTGTTTAGAATTTCTTTATCGCTCAATATCTCAATTGTTTCCATCAAAGCATCGTACCTTTCGACCGTCATCAAAACGCTTACGGGCTCCCCGTTTTTTGTAACTGTTATCGTCGACTGATCTTCGTTCATGGTTTTTAAAATATCAAGAAAATTCCTTTTGACCTTTGTCACAGGCATAATCTTCTCTATTTCAGCCATAATACACCTCTTAAATGTTAATAATTATGACCATAATAATTCCGATGCAGGTTGTTGTCAAGAGTAACCTATAGTTGCATAAAAAAATAACGAGGTCAGGTCCATGTGAAATCGGCCTCAGTACGATCTCCCGGCCTGTCCCGGTACTTTCTACGGGGACCTACGGGG
>CAZBOB010000442.1:0-1183 GCA_964492995.1 uncultured Desulfobacteraceae bacterium
CCTGCGCCGACCGTCCGTCCGCCTTCCCTGATGGCAAACCTCAATTCTTTTTCCATGGCTATGGGCGTTATAAGCTCTGCCGTTATCGTTATATTGTCACCAGGCATTACCATCTCTACACCTTCCGGTAATATCAAATTACCGGTAACATCCGTGGTTCTGAAATAAAACTGCGGCCGGTATCCAGTAAAAAACGGGGTGTGACGACCCCCTTCCTCTTTGCTCAAAATGTATACCTCGGCCTTGAACTTGGTGTGAGGCTCAATCGAACCGGGTACCGATACCACCTGACCGCGCTCAACTTCATCACGCTTGGTACCCCGCATTAATACCCCTATGTTGTCTCCGGCTCGACCCTCATCCAAAAGCTTCCGGAACATCTCTACACCCGTACATACCGTCTTCATGGTCGGACGAATCCCCACAACTTCAATATCATCCCCCACATGAATTACACCTCGCTCAACACGACCCGTCACAACCGTACCCCGACCCGATATACTGAAAACATCCTCTATGGGCATCAAAAACGGCTTGTCTATATCACGCTTGGGCTCAGGGATAAACGTGTCTACCGCTTCCAGTAAATCAAATACACACTTGGCATCCTCACTTTCAGAATCATCACTCTCTAAAGCCTTCAGTGCACTCCCACGGATGATCGGAATGTCATCACCGGAAAACTCATACTTGTCCAGTAACTCCCGAAGCTCCAACTCAACAAGCTCTATAAGCTCATCATCATCCACCATGTCACATTTGTTTAAAAATACCACAATCTGAGGAACCCCTACCTGACGCGCCAGCAATATGTGCTCACGAGTCTGGGGCATGGGACCGTCATCCGCACCCACCACCAAAATGGCCCCGTCCATCTGAGCCGCACCGGTGATCATATTCTTGATGTAATCCGCATGACCCGGACAATCAACATGAGCATAATGACGATTCACAGTCTCATACTCAACATGCGCCGTCGCTATGGTGATACCACGCTCTTTCTCTTCCGGGGCTTTGTCTATCTGGTCAAAAGGAATAAAATCCGCCATGCCCTTCATTCCCAAATGCTTGGTTATCGCCGCCGTTAAGGTCGTCTTGCCATGATCTATATGACCGATCGTACCTACATTTACATGCGGCTTGGTCCTCTCAAACTTTTCCTTCCCCATCTTTTTGTCCTCCC
>CAZBOB010000443.1:0-1182 GCA_964492995.1 uncultured Desulfobacteraceae bacterium
AAAAAGGGCTCTCGAAAATTTTCATGAAATATCCGGGCGAGTATCTATACTGCGATTAGCTTTCGGGTTTAATTTCATCTAAATTCTGCAAGCCTCGTATCGGCCGGATATACTTTATCTCTTTCGAAAAAAGTTAATGCAGATTTTGGTTTTCATCAAATCCCGGCCTTACAAAGGCTCTGGCATCAGGAAATTCGTTTTCGGTTCTCTTGCGAAGCCGCTCAAGGTGAGTAATAATATTTATAATATTTTTTTTCTGATCTGAGAAATATTTCAAAATCTCACCCCATGCGTTGATGGAACGATCCATGCCGATCAGTGCAACTTTTGTTGAGCCATCCGAATCTTTGGGAAAATCATTCAATATTTCAAAGTGTTCGTCTTGAGCGCTGTGAAGTGCCCTTTTGAGTTTTACATAAATCTGGTGCTGATACCATCTGATCACCTCTATGGAGTCTATCAACGTCACCGTATCTTCCTGTGGTGGAGATTGAATTTCATAGAGAGCTGAATTCGTATCTATTTCATCTTCATTATGTTCAAATAAATATGCATTTAATTCAAACCAGTCATTAACCATGGTAATGTATGCTTTTGACATATGAGACAGAATGTGCACCACGGTTTTTTCATCAAATCGCTTTTGAAGTTTCTCATCATCTCCAATATCAAGAGAATCAAGATCGATCCCTTGCTCTTCCGCCATTTCTTTCAACATATTTAAAGTTTCATCAAGCGTTTCGCTCAGCTTCTTCCAGAAAGCCTCGTTTGTTATATCTACCGATTGAAGATTTCCGAATTTTTCTTCACTCATTTCAAAGTTCAAACAGCGAGAAGTAAAGGGACAGCGTTCACACCACCGATCACAGTAATTATAAATACCGGGTATGTAATTTGAATCTTCACTATTTTTTTTAAAACGTGTCATATTCCAAATAATAATGAACTAGTGTCCATCCATAAACGGCATCTTTTGGCCATCGGCGGCGTTCTCGCTCGTTTTCAATCCTCGAAATAGCGCGCTATGCCTGCGGTTGAAAACTCGCTCGGGCCTTGCCGAAAACCAAAATCTGCCATTTCTGGATGGACACGAACTAATAAGTGCCTGAATTTTGCACGAGCCGGAAGCTAATGAATACGGGCTTGAATGACGGAATCCTTATTAACCATTATGGTTCTTAA
>CAZBOB010000444.1:0-1178 GCA_964492995.1 uncultured Desulfobacteraceae bacterium
ATCAACGGCCTGATTTATCTCAGCATGGGTGGCATGATTTATCTCAGCGCTATAGGACGGTGGGCTTGGATATCCAAATTTGTCCCCCTATGACAGAATATCCGTTACTGCGGCATGTTTAGAGATACCTCCCTCTTTAATGGAGCAACTCAAAGTAGGAGGAAAATTAATTGCACCTGTTATTGAAAATGGAATCCAATATCTGGTTTTACTTGAAAAAAGAGACAAAAGTGTCAGGAGCAAAGTTCTTTGTGAAGTACTATATGTATCTTTAAGAGGAATGTATGGGGCAGATATGGAATAGGCGCATACTTTATATAACTGAGGGGTCGGGGAGTTTTTTCGATTCAATAGCTCCATGAATAATCAGCGACTCCATCATACAAACTCAACCATAAGGGTTCGTAAAGATAGAACAGAAAATGTGGCTTTAAATAAATAGGTTATATGACTACCCGCTTATCGCATTTTAATTATGAACACAAAATACCGCTGTTCTATCTTAACGATCCCTAATGGTTTCAAACAGTGTATGATTTCGCTGCTGATCATTCATTACGCTATTTTCAAAGATTTATAAGAAAAACACCCCGACTGCTGATATAACTAATAAAGAAAAACGCACAATCATATGTTTACAATAATGTTTATTGGCACAACCATTTTTTTATGCTTAATAAATAAACGTCTCGGAATTTCTACAACTTAATAAAAATATAGGACATTTTTTGAGGCCTGCCCGCTCGTGCCCCAGGCCGCCTCGCCTTGCCCGTCCGCCATCGGCTGCGCCTCAGGCGAATGCCGGGTGGGCTCGGCTGGCGGGCGAGCTTGCAATGGCAGGCGGGGCAAAGCGAACTAACTAGAAATCACGTGATAAGGAGGTTAAAGATGCTTCGAACGCAAAAAATTTTCGGTTTATGTTTCATAGCTTTATTTATGGGTTTATTATTTTTCACCTCTGGTTCAGTTTGGGCTGATGAAATTACCGATTCCATTGAAGAGGCGATGGAATATTATAAAGAAGGTGATTTCGTTGAAGCTGCCAATAGTCTCGACTATGCTTCCCAACTTATTCGTCAAAAACGCAGTGGCAATTTGGAAGTGTTTTTGCCGGACCCATTATCCCTACAACGTTACTTAGTAACCTTTATGCTTGATTAAATATGAATGATTTGCCA
>CAZBOB010000445.1:0-1165 GCA_964492995.1 uncultured Desulfobacteraceae bacterium
GGGAGTATAACCTTATGATCATTTAATATATAACGGGGTTGAAATTGCGCGTTTCTAATCTTCCAGGGACAAAAATTGATCAACGATCAGTTTTTGGCCTCTAGTGGCCACCCGACTGACAGCGGATTTGCTCAGCCCGAGGTACTTGCCAACCTCCGTTGCCGTCAGGCCCAGATCCCGAATCACCCAGTAGGCCAGAACACTGCGGGCACGTACCCGATCGGGCTGTTTTCCGGCGACAACCACTTGGCTTTTTTCAATGCCAAAGATTTCTGCAACCCTTTCGGTAATCTTTGGCAGCGTTCAGCCGCAGCAGGGCGTGGAGGTCTTTTGCAAAACAGAACCGAGTCTCTCCAAAAACCGGCTTCGATCGGTATTGTCTTTAAAAATGTTTCGTCGCTCGACACCCCTGCATATGATATGATGCAAGGCACCCGGCGCATCTATTATCGCTTGACGTAGCATGTGACTTCATTACCGCAAACAAATGAAAAAAGAATCGCCTAAATTCAACCCCACCTGTTTTCTCGTTTATAACTACACCAAGGGTTAAACATGGGCTTGATATTTATTGTGTAAAGGTCATGCCAAATTTTTATTGGATGGTTTCACCTGTAAAACGGTCACGAATTGCCCAAAAAGGACATTGGGGACATGTAGATCCGTCAGGATAATCTACACCTTCCTCGTGAGGGCATCCTAAAATTCGATCAGCGATCACTACAGACTTTGCCCGGTTTTCTTTGATAAAGCTGATAATCTGTTCATTTGTCGTTTTATCAATTCGAACATCAATAACCTCATTGAACCATCTCTCAAGTACGCTTGGCTTTGCATCTTCGTAAGGAATTATTCCAACGGCAACTTTGGTAGCATGGTTATCGTCAGGGCCATAGTAAGCGACAGTTGCTATTGGATATCCTCTGAAGCCTTTATTTGATAATTTCTTGAGCTTTTTTGAAGTTTTCATTCATTTTCTCAAATATTATTTCCTCGGACATAACGAAACCGCAAAATGCCGGGTATAAAGCCGCGCGGTTTTGCCCGAGCCTTCTTAAGCGCTTTGTTCGACGATATTTCTCTTTAATGTGCTGTGGTCTAACTCAAGAGTATAGGACAAGATTGTGTCAATATTAATTTTCTTAGATGCTTTGAGGATTTCTAT
>CAZBOB010000446.1:0-1147 GCA_964492995.1 uncultured Desulfobacteraceae bacterium
GTTCTAAGCCTAAAACTAGCACTATTTTTTCGTCATTCTGTCGTAAAATCAAAGTGTTAGATTGGTCCGGCCCGATAAGGGATAAAACGTGATTTGTGAATGTTCTGCATGAACGTGCCGTATGACATTCCGTTTTTTGCTCAAAAAAATACGGGTTGGGGAGTTGATTAGCCCGAATATTTCATGAACAATAACTGGGAAATTAGGGATTCCCTATAAAACTATAAAGTTATCAAACAGTTTCGGGTTAGAACGTAAGGGAAAAGTATAAATTAGCTCCGTAAGGAAAAATTTTGTTCTATAAATTTAATATTTACTTTTGTTTTGCCATATGGTATAAAGTACCATATGAAGGCCAAGTTGATCTATCACGAGAAATTTATCTATGCTGATGGCGCTATTCGGGAGATGGTTCTATGGCAACTTCCAAAGAAGTCTTTAAATAGACCTTATGGACTTAAGTACCGCCTTTATTACGGACTTGCTGATGGAACCTGCATAGTTCGTTACGACAACGAGTCAGGCAAAGGCGATCACAGGCACATTAAAGGCAAAGAAGAACCCTATCAGTTTAAAGATGTGGAAACCTTGGTAGCAGATTTTCTTGATGAGATTGAAAAAACAAGGAAGGGATAAAAATGAAAAAACAAATTAAAATCGGGGTTGGCGGTGCTACAGGCACTGCCAAAGGTTTTATTGACGCTTGGAAGCGCGCCGAACGCGATGAAAAGGTTGATACCGAGCATCGGCTGTATTTTGAGAACCTGGAGACACTTCTTAAGACACTTACTGCAGGAAGGTGGGTATTGCTGAAGATACTGCGTACCAACGGTCCCATGAGCATACGTGCCTTGGCGAATGAACTGGGGCGGGACTACAAAAATGTCCATACAGATGTGCGTCGGTTGGAACTTATCGGACTGATTGATAGAACAAAAGATAATAAAATAGAAGTACCTTGGGACATTGTGGAAGCGCGGCTTATGCTGGCGGCATAATCAATGACGACTCCGCTCTACGTTCGGGGCGGCCTGAATTTCTATGGTTTTCTTCTTCTATTAAACCGTGACAATCCCATGTCTAATAGCATATCCAACCAGTTGGGCACTGGTTTTAAAATTCAGTTCTTCCATCATTCTGTATTTGT
>CAZBOB010000447.1:0-1116 GCA_964492995.1 uncultured Desulfobacteraceae bacterium
TGTATTCGTGCCTGCCCCGTGAAATGCGAAGCCTATTTCTCTGGGGTGGTTAAAACTTTCACGTTGACTCGGGGCGTCCATGCCCCTCGCCCTTACGGGCAGCTTGACAGCTGTCCAATTCTGCTATCCTGCAGAATTGTCCTTGGCCTTGAACAAAATTGAACCTTTTTCAAAGGTCTCATTCTATTTGTCAGATATGTGAATTGAAGATGTTACTTACTGTTATTTAATCATAAATTCAAGAGGACCCCATATAAAACATGTTTAATTTTTTGATCGTGAGTATAATTTTCATATTCGGCATGTGCATCGGAAGTTTTTTAAATGTTTGTATTTACAGGCTGCCAACCTCAAAATCTATTGCAGATCCTCCCCGTTCAATCTGTCCAAACTGCAACAGCCCCATTCGATTTTATGACAATATTCCTGTTTTAAGTTATATCTGGCTAAAAGGCAGATGCCGCAATTGTGATGCACCCATATCTTTTCGTTATCCCATGGTTGAACTGATGAACGGAATTGTTGCGATGGGCCTGTTTTTTAAGTTTGGTCTGTCCCTGGAAAGTTTGGTATACTTTGTTTTTATTTCATCTCTGCTCGTAATAACCTTTATTGATCTTGATCATCAAATCATACCGGATATCATCACTCTCCCCGGAATCCCCATGGGCCTGGTTGCTTCTTTTGCATTGCCGACAATTACTTTTAAAGCTTCGGTACTCGGCTTGCTTATCGGAGGGGGTAGTCTCTGGTTTGTTGCATGGGCATATAACCTGATCGCCCGCAGAGATGGAATGGGGGGCGGTGATATCAAACTTCTGGCAATGATTGGAACCATTATCGGCTGGCAAGGGGTAATTTTTACTATTTTTGCTTCATCGGTTGTGGGTTCATGTATCGGTATAACAATGATGCTGATCAAAGACAAGAATATGAAGTATGCCATCCCCTTCGGCCCTTTTCTGTCTATCGGCGCAATTGCTTATGTTTTTTTTGGATCGCAAGTTATAGCCTGGTACTTCAGTTAGTGTCCATCCATAAACGGCATCTTTCGGCCCCCAGCGGCGTTCTCGCTCGTTTTCAATCCTCGAAATAGCGCGCTATGCCTGCGGTTGA
>CAZBOB010000448.1:0-1113 GCA_964492995.1 uncultured Desulfobacteraceae bacterium
CAAGTAAATTTTGGAAATTCCGGACAATTATTGACTATTTGCTCGATTTAAGGGTGTTTTCTTGGAGTAAAAAGCTGTTTTAAACACATTTTGTTTTGACGTAAGCTTGACCTTTCAAGCTTTATATGCCTATATTAGTTGAAAAACGGATAAAAAAATTACTTTTTTCAACCAATGGTAAAAATGAATAAAATATATTCAACAAATTTGGTACAAAAATTAACCGGGGCAACCATTAATCAACTAAAATATTGGGTTAGAATTAATCTTGTTTCTCCGGAAAGAGATGGCAAGTTTTCTTTTTATTCTTTTAAGGATATTGTTAAGTTACGAGTATTGGTTTCATTGAGAAAGAAAGGATTAAGTCTCCAACAGGTAAGAAAAGGGATAAAAAATTTAACCATGATGTTACCAGATGAAGAGCCAATTACTAGGTTGATCATCTATACCGATGGAATGGACATGATTGTTGTTGAAAAAGGGAAATATTTCAACGCAATAACAAGACAACAGTATATCCAATTTGACACGGAACAGATTGGTGCTGAGATAATTGAGTTACAAAAAACGGATAGTACTTTTACAAAAGTAAAGGATAATTTTGAAAATAAAAAAGTGATACCCTTTCCATATATTTAAGCTATTGCAGGATGGATGAAAGAACACCAATGCAATGAATGTGTTATACACAGTTCGCAATCAACTAAATAGATTTGGTTATTATCTTAAAGGATACCCGAATTTAAAGGATTTTGCAGAAATCCACAAAGGTATTGAGTGGAATATTTCACTTATAGAAAATAGGAATATATTAATATCGTTTGACCCAAAGCCTGGATTCAGCAAAGGGCTGGACAAGGTTCCAGGAAAAATAGAGCCTTTCTATGCCAAAGAATTTGTATATCTAAATGTGGATGAACCTTACAGAATAAAAAAGGCACATTCACTTCCATGGAATAGACCGAAGGTCATTGCAAATAGACACACTATAAGCCGAGGACCATGGCGGATTGTTGGTTTCCCGGATTCCAGCGGTTTGGTTTTTCATGAAAACTTTATTGGAATTTGGCCAAAAACGAATATGACAATTGAAGTGCTTTCAGCACTTATAAA
>CAZBOB010000449.1:0-1104 GCA_964492995.1 uncultured Desulfobacteraceae bacterium
GGGACGTCCATAAATAAGTAAATAACTTGACAGATGTAACCATTTTAGCTATCAGAAGCCCATGCCTAGATTAGCACGCCTTGACGCGCCGGGTGTTTTGCATCACATCATCATCCGCGGAATTGAGCGTCGCAAGATATTCAGAAATGACGTAGATAAAGATAATTTTATTGATCGTTTATCAAATCTTTTACCGCAAACCCAGACTGCCTGTTATGCCTGGGCCTTGATGTCCAATCATGCACATTTTTTATTTCGAAGTGGCGGTGCCGGGATGCCCACCTTGATGAGAAGGTTGCTTACCGGGCATGCCATCTATTTTAACCGAAAGTATCGCCGCCATGGACAGCTTTTTCAAAACAGATACAAATCTATCATCTGCCAGGAGGATATATATTTTAAAGAACTTCTCCGCTATATTCATTTAAATCCTTTGCGTGCAAAAATAGTAGCGAACATTAAGGAGTTGAACAAATACCCGTACGGCGGACACAGTGTTTTAACGAGGAATAAAAAACGCAAGTGGTGTGATACCCAATATGTGCTTTCATATTTTGGCAAGAAAGTTACAGACGCGAGAAAGCGCTATCTTGCGTATGTTAAAGAAGGCATTGCCCAGGGCAGGCGGCCGGAACTCATCGGAGGAGGTTTGGTACGCAGTCTGGGTGGTTGGTCTGCGGTCAAGAAATTGCGATTAAAGGGTCAGGATCGGGTTAAAGGTGATGAGCGGATATTGGGAGACGGTGAATTTGTAACAGCATTATTGTCCGAGGCAAATGAGAGGCTGGACCGCCGTTATGAGTTGAAAGGTATGGGCTATGATCTTGAAAAAATCGGCCGGAGGGTATCAAAGATATACGGTATAGAAAAAAATGAAATCTATTCAAAAGGCCGGCGGAAGGTCCAAGTTAACGCAAGGGATTTGTTGTGTTACTGGGCTGTTCGAGAAATTGGGATTACCTGTACGGAAATAGCCAAACGATTGGGCATGAGTCAGCCGGGAGTAGGATACGCTGTAAGTCGAGGTGAAAAGATCGTAAAAAAGCATAAATACCAATTACATAAATAAGTTATTTACTTAGTTATGGACGTCCCTTATATCCC
>CAZBOB010000450.1:0-1100 GCA_964492995.1 uncultured Desulfobacteraceae bacterium
GTATTCTCAGGGAGTATAACCTTATGATCATTTAATATATAACGGGGTTGAATTTGCGCGTTTCGTTTTTGTTTTTTGAACCCCGGTTAAATAGCCCTCCGGGATTGAACTGGGTAAACCGCCCCGGTTAAATTCGCCCCAGTACGATCTCCCGGACCTACGGGGTAAACTCCGCTTGTCTTCTGCGAAAAATTGAACGGGGCAGGCCCCAGTACCATCTTCCGGAGCCATCCCGGTTGAACACCCTAAGGGTGCCCGGTTCAACAGGACAGGCCCTGGTGAAATCCCCTGTTGGGGTCTGCGTAGCAGAATTTCACAGGGCACAGCGGGGCAAGCAGGGTAAATTTAGAGTGTTAAAAACGTTGCTTGTGGTCAGCGTGGGTATATATTTTGGGTTTAATAAGTAATAAGAAGATTTGAAAAATATTTTTTATAAAACCCGCGATCTCTCGTCAGGAGCTGTTCCGCGTGTATTTCAGCATGTGCACCAATTAGAAAATCAGCAAGGATACGATTGCGCCTGCCGCCTGCCTTTCGATATTCTTTCCATATCTGTCCCGCATGGTATGCTGACTCGAGATCCATAGATACAATTCTTATGCTGAGGGTTTTTAAAGTACTGTCTAATAATGCTTTGCTAGAAAATTGCGGCGTTAGTTCAGAATAAATGATTTCATTGATGATGAGTGATCCCTGCTTAAATGCCTGTTCCAAGCATATTTTTGATTTCTGTCCCCATTTTGGATCAGGCAAAAAGATATCAAGCAAGACATTGGTATCAACGAAGGTAATCATCTGCCCCTTATCGACTCAATATAAGGATCCGTTCGGACGTTTTTTTGTAAAATACCGTATACTTGGTCAACAGGGCTGACGTGTTTTGTTTTTTTTCGAATCAATACCCCTTTTTTTTGGGGCACGAAATCGACTTCAATTTGGGGAAGAAATCCGTATTTTTCACGGATGCTTTTAGGAATAGTAATCTGGCCGCGTTCTCCAATTTTCATATTTTATCACCTATATTTTCATATTTTGAATTACATATTAAAATTTCGGAGCTGGAATGTCAACAAAAAACAACGTTAAATAAAAGTCTTTGG
>CAZBOB010000451.1:0-1089 GCA_964492995.1 uncultured Desulfobacteraceae bacterium
GTCCCCCTTTTCAGGAGGTTATGCACGCTGCGCACGAACGAGCCGTATCACTTCTCAGAAGGTTATGCACGCTGTGCATGAACGTCCCGTATTAATATGAACGTCCCGTATTAATATCAATGCTCCAGTCTCTATGCGCATTAACCATTTAACATTAGAACCTAGAACCCAGAAATTGAACCCTTCAATGGTTTTACCCATCGTAACCTATAAGCCAATGGACGTACATCACATAACGCAGGAGACAACCCTCTAATAATTATACTTGCATTGGATTCAAAATGGGTATAAATTTATCGGTGAAAGGTATCAAGGTAAATAAAGATCAAGGAGACCAAGCAATGCAAACCATTGATATAAATAAGGATGAACTTTTTTCTTTAATTAAGAAAGCGGTGCGTGAGGTTATGCAAGAAGAGATGAGCAGGAAATGGCTTGAAGGGCTTCCAATGGTAACTGATGAAGAGCAGGAAGATATCAACCGTCTTTATGGGAAACCTGACCGAACTAAAAACATCGAATCACGGGAGACCGTGGATTTATGAACTGGGAAATAGGTTTTTCACGTGACGCGGAAAAGTTTTTAAAGCAGGAAAACTTGCGGTCAGAAACCGTCGCTGAAATAATCAATTTTTTAAAGAAAATGAAAGGCGAATCGGTTTCTGTAGATGTTAAAAAGCTCAAAGGCGATTGGCAGGGGTTTTACAGGATAAGAAAAGGAAAACTCAGAATCATTTTCGAACTTAATTTTCAAGAGCATTCCATTTACGTGGCCAGAATCGATCACCGAGGTAAGGTTTACAAATAAGATCTCGCGGCACATCCTTTGAACTTTGCTCCATGCTCTTAGCTCCTTGCTTTCATCAATGTTCCAAACGAACTCGACGCTCCTAATGCTCCCAATTTATCCCGCTTGCCCAACCTGCCCAATGGAATCAGGTTTTGGTTGTTATTCCATCGGGGTGAAACCTTTTCACTTGTTTCATCGGGGTGAAATTCATATCAATGAAGAGCCTGCCAGGTTAAATTGATGTTAATCACAGCAAGGCGTATTTAACAAAGGCGGAGCGAATTTAACTGGGACGATCC
>CAZBOB010000452.1:0-1045 GCA_964492995.1 uncultured Desulfobacteraceae bacterium
GTGGGTTAAAGGTGTGTGATGCGGTTTTAAAACAAATAAACAAAGAGCGCTTAATATTAAATAATCACTCCAAGATCTCTTGCAATTCGTTATTCCTTTCTATGTAAAACTTGAGGATATCCTTCCATGACAAGACTCCTTGAATATTCCCTGAAGGTGAGACAACTGGAAGACAAGAAATATTCTTTTTTAACATAATATTCGCTGCATCATCTACAAGGGTATCCGGTTCAACAGTTATCGGTTTTCTTATCATAATCTGATGAGCTTTTTTCTTAAGAGTTTCCCGGGATCGATTATTTTCTGAAAGGGTATTTACAGATGGACTGATCTCTTTAAGTATATCACGATCAGATATAATACCAATGAGCTCCTTATACTCCGTAATCAGAAGGTGATGAAATTTGTGCTTTTCGAAGAGCCTTTGTATTTGTTCCAAAGTATCATCCATTCCTATCGTAATAACCTCTGTTGTCATAATCTTATTAACAATCATAATAATACCCCCGTTAAAGATTCGTCGCATACATCATGCATCGCCTAAAAGTTCCCTAACCGCTTTTAAAAGTTCTGCTCGTGCAATAGGTTTGGCAAATGTTTTCTGTACGCCAAACTTTTGAGCCATAGATAAATATTGTTCTGCATCGATTTGCCCGCCTCCGGATATGGCGATTATCTTGACATCTGGAAAATCCCGGCGAAGCTCAATTATGGTTTCTATGCCCTCCTTTTCCGGCATAATCAGGTCGGTGATAATCAGGTCGGTGGGGTTTTCTCGATAGAGTTTTAAACCTTCCTTCCCGTTAAGAGCGTCTACTACCTCGTGTCCTTCACGCTTTAATGTCTGGCCGAGCATGTCCAGTATTTTTGGATCATCGTCTATGATAAGAATGTGTGCCATATTTCTGTTCCCCGTTCATTGCTGAAAGCCTTTCTCATTTCCAATTGTCTTAAACCAGCAGGATTATTTTCTTGGCCATACTATGCTTAATATTCTGACATTCTTGGTTTCAGTCTTCTATCAAGTCCGTTTCTTCGATCCTTG
>CAZBOB010000453.1:0-1038 GCA_964492995.1 uncultured Desulfobacteraceae bacterium
GTATGCGTGGTTGTGTGGGAGGAGCGCTCAGCGATGGGCGTCCCTATCCCGATAGACCCGTTATTTCAGTGGTGCTTTCACCAAATGAATATCATCGATCCAAACAGTACCTTTCCCATTAACAACAACATTAATCTTTATGTTGTCGGGGTTTTCACCCTTTTTGAGAAAAAAGGGCGTTTCCTGAGATGTCCATTCATTGCTCCCCGATAATGGCGACTGAAGTGCCCGAGAGAAAAATTCTCCTTTTCCAGGAAAGTGGCACCACATTTCAATGTATATTTGTCCTTCAAGGCCTTCAGTGCGAAGTTTCGCTTGATAGATCAGTCGTGCATTTTCGATATCAATATCTCCAGTTTCATAGAGTCTCACTGTGGTGGGCTTACTCGTAGTAATTCGCAAAGAGCCATTTCCATCACTTGTTATCTTTTCGTCCATTTGAACACCAGATTTAGTAATAATTCCTTCCAAGCTGTCAATAGGATAATGTTTTATATCAGTAGTCTCGAGCGACTTTGTGGAGCAAGCAGCTACAAAGACCATAAATAAACATACGAAATATAAAACTGATCTTTTTATGGTAGGCATCTTTTTCCCTCCTCTATTTATTTTTTAAGGTCTAACCAACAAACCCCGCAGTTAGCGCAGTTCGCCTTTTATTAATGGGTGTTTAATAAGCCTCAGGCTTATAAATTAAGAAGCATGATCCTATGAAAACGGGGAGTTGCCATCATTCTTCATCAGCACACACCGAAAAATATTGCCCTCAAGCTACCGTATCCAAAAAATGAAAAAACAGTCTTTCAGTTCCTCACACCTGACCAATACAACCGCCTAATTTGCCATTTCAGTGAACGGGCAGATTCATCTATGGGACTGAGAAATCTTATCATCATCATGCTGCATATAACCACAAATCAAGGTTTTATTAAGACAATAACATACTGATATTATACTATAAATTGTTTTTATTCACTATCCAAGATTTGACACCCTTCCCTTACTCGAAATTTTTTCTCATTTATTTTGCCTCATAAC
>CAZBOB010000454.1:0-1034 GCA_964492995.1 uncultured Desulfobacteraceae bacterium
CGCATACCGCCTGTTGGGCTGCCATATTTATCGCTGCAATCAGACTCCCCGGGTCTGCAATACCGGTTCCAGCAATATCATAAGCGGTACCATGGTCAACAGAGGTTCTTATAATCGGAAGCCCCAGCGTGGTATTTACACCATTGTTAAAATGAATCAGTTTGAACGGAATAAGTCCCTGGTCGTGATACATGCATACAACGGCGTCATAACGTTTATTTGCTGCGTGATAAAAAATAGTGTCCGGAGGAAACGGTCCGGAAGCGTGAAACCCCTGATTTCCGGCATCACGGATTGCCGGCTCAATAATATTTTTTTCCTCATCGCCAAACATGCCTCCTTCGCCGGCATGGGGGTTAAGTCCGGCAACGGCAATGCGGGGGGCGTTAAATCCAAACCGTTCATACAGAGCCTGCCAGGCAAGTTTAATGGTCTTTACTATCTTTTGCCGTGAAAGGATGGCAGGAACATCTCTTAAAGGAACATGGATGGTTACAAGAACTACACGAAGCCTGTTCCCTGCAAGCATCATGGCGAATTCGTCAGATTTGGTACGTTCAGCCAGCAGTTCGGTATGGCCGCTATATTGACATCCGGACAACTGCATGGCCATTTTGTTTATAGGGCAAGTTACCATTGCCGCAATACGTTCTTTAATCGCCAAATCGGCTGCGGCTGTTATATAGCGAACCATTGCTCTGCCTGTCTGAACCGTGGGTTTGCCCCATGATGTTTTGTTCGGATCAAGTTCGGAAATATTCAACACGTCAACCACTCCGCATTTATATTTGCCGGCATCAGGGGTTTTGACAGATTCGAGTTCAAGGCGGCTTTGGATATTTTTCTTTGCAGCGCCAAGCATTCGGAAATCTCCAATCACAAGAGGCCTGCAGACTTTGTAAATTGAAGGATTTATAAGAGATAAAAGGATAATCTCCGGGCCGATTCCAACAGGGTCTCCCATGGTAATCCCGATAATCGGAAGATGGTTTGATGTCATCATAGCTTTAAATAACCTTTCCAAGGATGAAATA
>CAZBOB010000455.1:0-1024 GCA_964492995.1 uncultured Desulfobacteraceae bacterium
AGTACAGCAACCTGACGTCAATTAGTTACGATTGCATATATCGCATATATGTTAGGGGACGATTCTTTTATCCGTCGAAGGCTGCCAGCGCTCTTCTGGCGATCTCTTCACCCCATTCCTGTACAAAATGTCCAGCTTCTGAATGTTCATAGGATCTAGGACAATTCCTTATATCATTGCGAAGCGCCTGCATCACCGGTGGGCCGAGTACCGGGTCCTTCATCCCGACGGCCATGAACACTTGCCCCGTCCATTTGTTGCGCAGCCATTCGCGGGCTTTGCGCGACAACTCCGCACCAGGCGCATCCGGTCGATCAGGAACCATTTCTGGAAAACGGCGCACTCCTGCCTTATACCGAATATCGGGAAATGGAGCTTCGTAAGCCGCACATTCAGCTTCAGACAGATGAGGACACGTTAGCTTCATCAACCGCCCGGCAGACATATCAGGATTCTTTCTGACCCAGGCGCGCCATTCGAGAAATCCTTTAGAAAGTTGAACGTCTCCAGTACCAAGGGTCGTGTTCATGATCAAAAGGCGTGAAAACCGACCAGTCATCTCCATTGGCAGGGTGAGTCCGAGAATCCCGCCCCAGTCCTGACATACAAGGGTGATGTTTCTGAGTTCTAAATGTTCAATAAACGACATAAGCATGTTGCGATGAAAGTCGAAAGTATAAACTTCTTCTTCCACCGGTTTGTCCGAACGCCCGAAACCGAAATAGTCCGGAACAACCACTCGATATCCCGAATCCGTGAAGATTGGAATCATCTTACGGTAAAGGTAGCCCCACGTTGGTTCACCGTGTAGGCACAGAAATATGTGGTCAGCATTTTGAGGGCCTTCATCCACGTAATGCAATCGCAAGCCTTCAAAGTTTTTCAAATCATCTATGTAAACAGGGTCGTAAGGAAAATCGGGAAGATTTATGAATCGTTCATCGGGAGTTTTTAAAACCTCTGTCATGGTAACACCCTCTTTCGAAATCCTTGGGTACGTTGATGCTGAACGTGCCTTAAACCC
>CAZBOB010000456.1:0-1024 GCA_964492995.1 uncultured Desulfobacteraceae bacterium
GGTTCCCCATACGAATTTGTGGGTACATCTAAGTTTAAAAACTTGAAAGCATGAATCAAATCCAGTACTTCCTGTTGGTGAAAAGCCGATAGGAAGGAGGATAAGATTCATGCTTATTGAGAGTATAGTCCGAAAGACTCTTGGACTCAAGAGACATTGTGTAAAAAAAGTCGTTGAAGTCGAGCGACATTTGGTTGTTTATTTGGTTCCCGACCATCGATTTAAACTGCTTTGTTCCTGCTGTAATGCTAAAGGACCCGGTTACGACACGTTGAAAGAGAGGCGCTGGAAACATGTTCCGCTTTGGGGTATTCCCGTCATTTTGGTTTATGCGCCGAGGCGTGTCGAGTGTGCAAGCTGTGGCGTTAAAGTTGAAGCGATACCCTGGACGCAGGGAAAAAGCCCGCTTTCCCTTCCATTGAGTATGGTTTTGGCCACTTGGGCCAGGCTTGTAGCTTGGAATGTTGTTGGTCAACTCTTTGGTTTCCATTGGAATACCGTACGTAAAGCGGTTAAAGATGTCGTCGACTATGGTTTAGAAAATCGCAATCTGCATGAGCTTCTATATATCGGGATTGATGAAATCTCCCGCAAAAGGGGCCATGTGTATTATACCCAGGTTTATGATCTTGTTGAAAAACGGCTGATATGGTCTGGTGAGGACCGTACGGCTCAAAGCCTGGAAGCGTTCTTTGATTATTTGGGTGAAAATCGCTGTGAACAGATTAAGGCGGTCTGTTGTGATATGTGGGCGCCCTATACTGAAACAATTAAAAAGCGTCTTCCCAATGCGTTGCTTGTTTTTGACAAATTTCATATTGTCCGTCATCTTATGGACGCCGTTGATCAAGTCCGGAAAGAAGAAGCGCAAAAATTGAATCCAGACAACCCGGATCTTCTCAAAGGAACCCGATACATATGGCTAAAGAATCCCTGGAATCTTACGGAAAAACAAAAAACCAGGCTTAGCGATCTTGAAAAGCTCAATCTCAAAATAAACAGAGCCTATCTGCTTAAAGAGGCT
>CAZBOB010000457.1:0-1017 GCA_964492995.1 uncultured Desulfobacteraceae bacterium
CAGCAAGAATCGGTTATTACGAGCTATGTGATCTACAGACAGAGGGAAATTATTGAAAGGATCAGAGAGGATTAGAAACGAAACCGATTTCTTACCGACTTTAAAATCCGTCTACTTTCAATTTTGGCTACTAAAGACCGGGTTCAAACCTTGATCATTTTCTACTCTCCTGAGCGTTAGGGTGTGGCAGAAGATATTCTCTCACCGAAAATCAAAAAGGAAGTCCAACATCTGACTGTTGCATAGCACTGGTTAACATGCAAGTGCAGCTAATGCCTTATTTCGTTATGGTTACTGATTTCAGGTCTTTTTAAGTGTTTTAGAAGAGATGTCCGAGCGATTTGAGGTTGACATATTTGTCTATGTTTTAATGATAAGGAATTAAACAGATCATAACATCACGCTGTTGTAGGACGGCTCGTTCCTCGCCGCCCCAAAGCTCAGCGTGCATATTCCGATCGATCGGATAGATTTGAACCAACGACCTTCGGGTTATGAGCAATACAAACATATAAAAAAAACCATGGCTACTTACCTTGATTTACATCAAGTTTGTGGGGAATAGTGTGGGGAAATGGTCATAAAAAATAGAAAATAGACTAACCGTAGATGGCGAAACCCTTGAAATTGTTGAGGCGTACCCAACCCCGCTTCGCGGGATGCTGCCCCGCTTGAAAAGCGGAATGTCCTGAACCGGCTCAATAAAAAAGCCCAGCATATGTTTGCTGAGCTTTGTACCCTAATTGATCGTAAACAAAATGGGGAAAATATATTATTTATTTGATTTACTTAGCATTTTAGTAGGGTGAGATGAATTTTCCTAACACGACTATAAATGAGATATAAAATTTATAAAAAATCCCATTTTGTTTACCTTTCAGGAAAGCCGATGACACCCCATCTTCGTCGTTATCAAGGACTCGCAGTAGACGACTACGCCTTCGTCCTTGATGCCTTGAATCTGAGGTATCCTCGACTTTCGCTCATTTAGGGTTGTATTATCGGTGGCGTCCCCAA
>CAZBOB010000458.1:0-1009 GCA_964492995.1 uncultured Desulfobacteraceae bacterium
TAAAATTATCGCCTTTCTTGAACTTAAACAAAAATTGACATTTTTCAAAGGTCTCAATGTTATATGACCTCATATATCACCCTGATGTAAAAAAAATAGATTTGCCAAAAATTGACAATAAAAACAAATCAATGATCAAAAGGGCTATCCAAGAAAGACTTACAACCCGACCGGAAGTTTATGGAAAACCTTTACGAAGAACCCTTAAAGGATACTGGAAATTACGCGTAGGTAATTACCGAGTTGTCTTCAAAATAACCGTATATGAAATTTTAATTTTAGCCATTATGGATCGAAAGACGATTTATTCACAAATAGATAAACGTATCCCTACTTAATTACCGGCCTAATTCGCTGAGTTTTCGCCTTTCCCGCCCCCTGGCGTTTTGCTTTTTCACTTTCCCAATTGAGAGATATATCCTTGACTGTAAGGGACATCCTATATTCCTTTTGTCAAGCATAAAGTGTAAATTTTTAATAAACAAGTTAATTCAACAAGATACAAGTACGGCTGATTTCCGGACGCACTTCTCCTTATAGCGTATTAAAAAATTTTCGGCGAATCTCTCACAAGTACGAACCCTACTTCTGATCGTTACGTTTATCCGGCCTTACTGTATTAGCAGTAGCGCTGATCATCCCTTATCCAGAATCGAAAGTTCAGTCCCGCCAAAAAGACGGCGGACAGGGGCCGGCCCAAATACTGTTTAAAGGAATAGAATAGGGGATTGGGGTCAAAAATTGATTAGTGTATTAAGCTTGTTTTTATTTATCAGAATGTCCACAATCTTCTCAGCAGATCTTCCATCCCATAATTCTGGAACCTTCCCCTTCTTTTTCCCATCATTTTTTAAGCTGCTAAATGCGTGAAGTATACCATCACCTGTACTGCCTATTATCGTATTTGTGCCCTCTTCAATGGTGATGGGTCTCTCCCTGCTCTCCCTGATCGTAAACCCTACAGTTGGTGCGCCGGTAAAACCGGCGGGAAGTGGTGAATGAAAGTTTC
>CAZBOB010000459.1:0-1007 GCA_964492995.1 uncultured Desulfobacteraceae bacterium
CCAAAAATCATACTTTTGCCTGATTGATTTTATTTTTTGGAACTGTTAATAAGGGATATATTTACATAAGAGTCAAAATTGCCTTTAAATGGTTGAACAGGTAACTTATTGATAAGATAGAGGGTATTATTGTGAACTTTATCGAAAAACGCGAAATGGAAAGATTTACTCTTGCACTTCCGGCATTGATTTCTATGATGGATGAAAACGAAAACCAGCGAGCCTTTGAAGTTATGATCAGCAATATCTGTGCTGGAGGTGCGTTTTTCAAAACAGATAATCCATTGTCGGTGGGAACTGATGTGAAAATGGACTTGATTCTCCCCCTAGATAAGTTTAAAAAGTATGGAGGTAAAAGATCGCGTGTCGATGTTTCAGGATCGGTAATTCGAACAACCGATCAGGGGATGGCAGTTTGTTTTGATAAGAATTTCCAAATATCGCCATTGAATACCTGAGTTGTGACATTAGCTTACTACCTGAATCTTTCATGACAATTAATGAGAATCTTTAGGTTGTTTATTTAAAGCGGAGTCAGGTGGACGGGCCGGAACCAAAAAGGATTCTTCCTATTGATTTTCTGCTTGTCCAGAAATTCGATATCCGAAGCTCTAAATAAATCATAAATCCGGGTAATGATCCAGTTTGAGTCATTTGAAAAATCGACGGGGGGAAATTATCCCTAGCGTTGCAAAAGTCGAGGATATCGCAGGTCCAAGGCATCAAGGCCGCAGCTGTAATCGTCTACCGCAAGGCCTTGATAACGCGGGAAATGCGGTATCCTCGGCTTTCCTGACTTGTTGGGTCGTAGCTGAAAGCGAAGCCCAAAAGGTAAACAACACATCAAAAAAACATTTTCATTGGATGTTACCAACGGTTAAATCTTACGATAGTTACTCTAATCAACGCAAAGCCTTTGTCCAAGAAGTTTAACGTATAATCTGATGTGTTGTTTATGGTCGCGGTAGGAATGCGAGTTACCTCGCACCCCCCGCACAGATCCCAGC
>CAZBOB010000460.1:0-1002 GCA_964492995.1 uncultured Desulfobacteraceae bacterium
GTGATCTGGTCAAGTAAAAACGGACACCCGGTTAAGCGACTTTTGCCAAAGAAAAATTATTTTCAAAAACATTTGGGTTTTTATATCCCAGAAACGAGTGGAGACGGTGACTGTTATAAAACATTTCAATATACCTGATTACGTCACTCCTGGCATTGTCCCTGGTTCTATAAATGATATCAGCGATCCATTCGGTTTTAAGGGAGTGGAAAAAACTTTCCACCACGGCATTGTCCCAGCAATCGCCCTTTCGGCTCATGCTGCAAATCATGCCGTATTGTTCTAACAGTTTTTGGTATTCGCTACCGGCGTATTGACTCCCACGATCGGAGTGATGAATTAAACCTTTTTCGGGCTTTCGGCGCCAGTAAGCCATCGATAGGGCTTCCTTTACCAGGGGAGCCTTCAAGCGATTGCTCATAGCCCAGCCTACTATTTTACGTGAGTACAAGTCCAGGACAACAGCCAGATATAACCAGCCCTGAAGGGTCCATAAATAGGTTATATCGGTACACCAGACAGCATCGGGTCGCTCGACTTCAAATTGACGATTCAAAAGATTTGGAGCGATCGGCAGCTTGTGATTACTATCAGTGGTTCTTTTAAATTTCTTGCGACGTTTTACGGATACACCGGCCTTTTTCATCAGGTTCCGGGCACGGTATCGACCAATATCGTAGCCATCGTCCCGAAGCTGGCCGCTCATTCGTCGTGAACCGTAGCTGCCTCTGGTATCGGAATGTATTTGACGAACTTTGGCAACTAACTCAAAATCCGGATTCATTTTATCCTCATGCTCTCTTTTAAGGTACTTATAATACCCGCTCCGGCTGACTCCCATAACACGGCACAAAACGGTTACGGGATAGGCCTTCTGTTGCTGCCGGATAAAGCCGTATCTTATTTCGGCTCGTTGGCAAAGAAGGCCGCTGCCTTTTTTAAGATTTCTCGCTCCATTCGAAGCTTTTTTACCTCTTTACGGAGCCGGTATAATTCCTCTTT
>CAZBOB010000461.1:0-1000 GCA_964492995.1 uncultured Desulfobacteraceae bacterium
AAGCTCAGATGCCACTTTAATCAACTACTTTTATTAACAAACTGGTAATACTCCCGACTTCTTCTATCCCCCTAAAATTGATCCTGTTATATGCGCAGATGGGAAAAAGAGAGATCTTGGTGATGAACAATACTTGAATCGTATGCAGGAGTATCTTTGGACAACATTTGAAAAGTCATCCTCACGAGATTTATTGCGGGCTGAATTTGAACATTTGGCAGTTTTAGCACGACGGCTTAACGAGATAGCCTCAAAAGGAGTTCATCCTGATGTGTCATCACAAGAAGCAAAACAAGGCTTAATAGAATTGTATATGTTCCTTTATAATATAATTTTACAAATACAGCACAAAACTTTCTAACTTCTATATGGCCATAGCTTGTCAAGAAAAAACTTCTCCTATAGATCGGAAGATGTATAACCTGAATTTTGCATGAAAATTGATGAGAATCTTTATAATCCTTAATTGAAACGGGTTTAAACAACATCATAGCATCATACATTTTACCCAAATGGTAAATCGGATGATGTTCTTTTTTTCTCATCAATTTTCACCCCAAAGGGCGAGCCGGAGGCTTTAATCTGCTGTGTTATTAAGGGCTCGCAATAGCAGACTATGGCTTCACCCTTAAGTGCCTTGCATATGAAAGCCTCCGGCTCGTGCAAGATTCAGGTATAAAAAAACCAATTTCCGTCTTAACCCATGAAGTCTTGACAAACGACCCGTTATTTCCGGCTTGTGTTTTCAACCGCGAGTGTCAGCGCATAACGCGCCCCGATGGGCGGGATTTGCAATCTGCACCAAACCACGCCAAAGGCGGGCAAGCATCTATAGAGATTAACTGATTTATCAAAGGGTTCTTTGACATACAGCGTGTTGCCATTCGGCAGCTTCAGAATAAATTTTGTACCCTTAATAGAGGTTTATCCCGCTTAAAGCGGGACGCTATAGCGCTGAGATAAATCATGCCACCCATGCTGAGATAAATCAGGCCGTTGA